>USFU01000040.1 GCA_900554135.1 uncultured Collinsella sp.
GCGCCGGGGAAACAGAGGCAACAATTTGGATTTAAAAGTGCCCGGCATCGACCTGTTGGTCTGGCGGGCCTTTTTGAATGACAAGTTGTCGCTCTGGTGCCCGCGCAGCGTCGGCTGGTCCGCCGTTCGTTAGAACGGCGGAACGAAGGGCGTAACCCCCTAGTTACATCAGTTCGCAAATAGCCGCAGCGAAGGCTACGGGGTCCTCGGGGAGGATGCCCTCGACGAGCAGGGCCTGGTCGTAGAGCAAGCCGGAGTACTGCTTGATCTTGTCGGCGTCGCCCGCCTTCTGGGCAGCGACGAGCTTGGCGAAGACCGGGTGCTTGGCGTTGAGCTCGAGCACGCGCTGGCTCTTAGGCATACCGTCGGGCGCGCCCTCGGGGCCCTTCTGAAGCACTTTCTCCATCTCGAGCGAAAGCGGACCCTCGGTGGTGATGCAGGCGGGAGCGTCAGTCAGACGCGCGGAGACGGCAACCTTCTCGACCTTGTCGCCGAGCGCCTCCTTCATGGCACCAAAGAGGTCCTCGTTCTCCTTGGTGGCGTCCTCGGCCTCCTTCTTCTCGTCATCGGTCGCCAAGTCAAGATCGCCGGTCGCGACGTTCTTAAGCTCCAGGTGACGATCCTCGACCTCAGGCTCAGCGCCATCGGCAACTGCCCTCTCAGCAGCCTCGCGAGCAGCGTCATCCTCGTAGACCTTGGGCATATCGGCAGCCACGTACTCACGCATGGCCTGGAAGGTGAACTCATCCACGTCCTGCGTCAGCAGCAGTACATCGTAGCCGCGGTCGAGCACGCCCTTCACGACGGGCATCTTGGCCAGACGCTCGCGCGAATCGCCGGCGGCATAGTAGATTGCCTTCTGGCCCTCGGGCATGCCCTTGGCATACTCGGCAAGGGTAATCATCTTCTGCTCCTTGGCAGACCAGAACAGCAGCAGGTCGGCGAGCTCGTCGGCCTTCATGCCGTAGCTCGAGTAGATGCCGTACTTAAGACCGCGACCAAAGTTCTCAAAGAACTTCTCGTATGCCTCGCGGTCGTTGTCGCGCATGTCCTCGAGATCGGCGGTGATCTTCTTCTCGACACGCTTGGCAATGGCCTTGAGCTGACGATTCTGCTGCAGCGTCTCACGCGAGATATTAAGCGTCACGTCGGCAGAGTCCACGACACCACGCACAAAGTTGTAGTAGTCGGGCAGCAGGTCGTCGCACTTCTCCATAATCAGCACGTTGGAGCTGTAGAGCGCCAGGCCCTTCTCGTAGTCCTTACTGTACAGATCGAACGGGGCGCGACCCGGCACAAACAGCAGCGCATCGTACTCAAGCGTGCCCTCGGCGTGGAAGCTGATGGTGCGCGCGGGATCGTCAAAGTCGTGGAACGTGGACTTGTAGAACTCGTTGTAATCCTTCTGCTCAACGTCGGAGCTGCGCTTTTTCCAGATCGGCGTCATGGAGTTGATGGTCTCGAGCTCCTGGTAGTCCTCGTACTCGGGCTTGTAATCATCCGGCGCGTCCTCGGGCTTGGGCTTCTGGCGGCTCTTGCTCACCATCATCTGAATCGGGTAGCGCACATAGTTGCTGTACTGCTGAATCAGGCTCTTGAGGCCCCACTCGGTCAGGAAGCGATCGTAGGTCTCGGCCTCGCCGTCGGCGTCGAGCTTCTCGTTCTCGCGCAGCGTCAGAATGACATCGGTACCGTGCTCAGCACGCTCACCATCCTCGATGGTGTAGCCCTCAAGACCGTCGGACTCCCAAACGTGGGCGGTATCCTCGCCATAAGCGCGACTGACGACCTTCACGTGGCTGGCGACCATAAAGGCGGAGTAGAAACCCACGCCAAACTGACCGATGATGTCGACATCGGAGCCCTGTTGCTCGGCGTTCTCGGTCTTAAACTCCTCGGAGCCGGAATGCGCGATGGTGCCCAGGTTGCGCTCGAGCTCCTCGGCGGTCATGCCGATACCGTTATCCGAAATAGTGATGGTACGGGCATCTTTATCAAAGGAAACACGGATGGCCAAGTCGCTCTGGTCGAGCTTGACACTCGGATCCTGCAGGCTCTTAAAGTTGAGCTTGTCGACGGCATCGCTCGCGTTGGAGATAAGCTCGCGCAGGAAGATTTCCTTATTGGTGTAGATGGAGTTGATCATGAGGTCGAGCAGTTTTTTGCTCTCGGTCTTAAATTGACGCATGTGCAGTCCTTTCGCGCTACCCCCGTCCGCAAAAACGGCCCGGTTGCCCGAGCCGCATCGCAGACCTGCTATGTTCAGACTTAGATTTTATAACCCATTAGCGCGCATATATACATAAGGAATCGAAAAACTGTATGTTGCAATGCCCCATGCGCCAATTGCCGAGGAGTGTCCCCGACCGCCGGCAGAAAAGGAACGTCCCTATCTGTCGCCCAGCAGTTTGGCCATCCAGGCATGCGGCTGGCCTTCGTCTTCGTAGTCCACCGGCGCGATCTGCGTGTAGCCCGCCTTGGCATAGAGCGGCAGCACGTACTCCTGTGCATGCAACTTTATGAGCTTGGCGCCGGCATCGCGCGCAGCAGCTTCGCTGGCCTCGACAATCTTGCTTGCCAGACCGCGACGGCGCATGGTGGACAGCACGGCGACGCGCCCCATAATATAGGTCTCCCCCGCCGCGACGCCTTCGTCCATGTCGCATGCCGGCGAAACCGGAGCCTCCGCATCTGCCGCGCGCTCCAGTTCCTCGGGAAACACGCGCGAGCAGCCGGTGAGTTGACCATCCACGTACAGCGTCACATGGATGCAAGTCGGCGTCTCATCGATAGCGTCAAACTCGTTTTCGTAGCCCTGTTCGTCCATAAAAACGGCGCGGCGCACCAGCGCCGCGTCCTCAAAGCAACCCGTCTTAAGTTGGATATCCATAGCAGCCCCTTCATTCGATGCGAACGTTGGGGAAAAATTTTAGCGAAAATGAGCTCCCACGCTAAACTTCGCGCGTGCTTTTGCCAGGCAATCGTAGTGGCCCACGTTGTGGGCATCGCTCGCGATATAACTGTACAGGCCCTGCTTAAACAGGCGCTGCGCCGGCTTCTTTTCGCGACCGAACCGTCCACCTGCGATAAAGTCCGCCGAAGCCTGCAGTTTGCAGCCCAGGTCGACCAGGCGCTCAGCCACGCTCACATCTTTTTGAATCGCACGATAGCGCTCGGGATGGGCAATAATCACCTGGTAACCGCGACACTGCAAGTCGTAAATCGTGTTCTCGTATTCCTCAAAGTCATACGAATCAGCACGCGTCGAGAGCTCAAGCAAAAACTCGTTTGAGCCATCGAAATGCAGGCGATCGGCCCATTCGATGCCCAAATCCATGAGCTTGGCATGATTGACCTCAAAGCCCATCTGCAAATGCATATCGCCTGCATGCGCGCAAAGCAGTCGATAGGCCTCCCACATTTTTTCGAAGTCAAAATACGGGTCCCGGCAGTGCGGCGTACACACCATGTGCGTAACGCCGACGGCGCGGGCCGCCTCGAGCATCGCCAAGCTTTGCTCGAGGTTCGCCGCGCCGTCGTCAACACCGGGCAGGATATGGCAGTGGATGTCTCTCATATCGCCCTCTTATCTGCGTCGTTGCTATTTCTTAAAACGCTTCGCCTTCGCAGGGGTCCCCGTTGCAGCGGCACCGCCAACAGCAGGGTTAACTCCGGCAACGGCGTTGTTCTGGCCCTTGTCCTCGCCATAGTAAGAGTAATAGTAGTCATGGCTCGAGGTCTCGCAGCAGTTCATGACCGTGCCAATTACGTTAACCTCGGCCTTGTTGAGCTGGTCGAAGGCGGCAAGGATCTCGTTGCGCTTGGCGAAGTCCTCACGGATAACGTAGATGGTGCCGTCGGTAATCGCGGCGACCTCGGCGGCATCGACAAAGGTGCCCACGGGCGGCGTATCGAAAATGACGTACTGGTACTTCTCCTCCAGCGCGGCAACCAGCTTGGCAAAGCGGCGCGAGGCGATAATGTCAGCCGGGTTGGGAATGCGCGGCTCAGCATCGAGGAAGAAGAAGTTGGGCTGACCGGTTTCGACGACAGCCTCGTCAATCGACATCTGGTCGGAAAGGACGGCGTACAGGCCACCGGAATGACGGAGGCCCAGCAGGTTGGCAAGCGTACGGTGACGCATGTCGCACTCGACGAGAAGGACACTCTTGCCGCTGGTCGCAATGGCCTGAGCCAGGTTGACCGCAATGGTGGACTTTCCCTCGTTAGGGATGGAGGACGTCACGGTAATGGACTTGATCGGCGTATCGACACTCGCAAAGCGAATGTTTGCCAGCAGCGTCTTAGCTGCGTTGCTAAAGGCGAGGGTATCGCTAGTTTTCTTTTTACGGGCCATGAATTACTTACCGCCCTTCACAACGGGGAAACGACCGATAACGGGCACACCGAGCAGCTCGACGGCATCGTCAACGGAGCGGACGCGGGTATTGAGCATGTCGAGCAGCACGACGATTGCAACGGCGACGAACAGGCCGGCCAGAGCGGCGACCGCGATGTAGAGCTTGCGATTGGGGCCGCTGGGCTGGCTGGGGATCTTTGCCTTATCGATCACGTTGACGGCCTGGGCGGCGTCAACGTCCTGAGCCACGGTAGACACTGAGTTGGCAATGGCGTTAGCGACAGCGGCGGCACCGTCGGGGCTGGCGCCGGTCACGGACAGCGAAATGACACGAGTCGTGGTCTCGCTCGTAACGCTCACCTTGTAATCATCCAAGTTGGAAAGACCCAGCTCCTTAGCAGCACCGCTCTTGACGCTGTCGCTATCGAGCAGCGTCGCGATATCGTTGGAGAGCATCTGGCTCGCCGACAGGTCGTTGTAGTAGCTCGTCTGGCTACCATCGGTCTTAGCGAGAATGTACATGCTCGTCGTGGCGGTGTAGGTGTTGTCCATCATGGTGAAGGACACGACGCCCATCGCGATCGCGCAGACCACCGGGAGGGCGATGACCAGCTTAAGGTGCTTTTTAAGCAGCTGGAACAGTTCGAGAAGGGTCATGCAGCTTGCCTTTCATTTCCCTAATTCATATCGACAAAACTGCTCGTATGATATCGCATCTTTTTGCCAAGTCCGAACTCTATACATAAGATACAGCGCTTACACCATTGTTGCGCAACATTAACGCCGCACCGGCAGCCCCGATGCGGCGTGAAATTCACATGTTTGCAGTACTGCTACACGAACTGCTCGTCCTGTTGCACGGGAAACGTCACCGTGATGGTGGTCCCCACCCCCAACTCGCTTGACATATCGAGCGAGGCGTGATGATACAGGGCGGCATGCTTGACGATGGCCAAACCCAGACCCGTTCCACCGCGCGCTTTAGAACGGCTCTTGTCAACGCGATAGAAACGCTCAAATACCTTACCCTGCTCCTCGGGCGCAATACCAATACCCGTATCGGCAACCGACAGATACGGGTGCCCGTCGTCGTTGGTTCCGCACCGCAACGTCACCGTACCGCCGGGCCGGTTGTAGCGAATGGCGTTGCTCGCCAGGTTATAGATGAGCTCATCGATCAGGCGCGTTACGCCTTCGACGACCACAGGCTTGGTCTCATGGCCTATCGTCACATTTGCCTGGCGAGCGACCTGCTCAAGACGCTGCTCGACCGCGTAGATAGCACGCGAAAGCTCAATGGGCTCCGTGGAGCCAATGGGCACCGCCTCGCCATCACTCGCACGCTCGGCCTCATCCAAGTTCGAAAGCGTGAGAATATCGTTGACGAGCGCCGCCAAACGGCCCGCCTCACGGTAGATGCGGCCGCCAAAGGTGCGCAGGTCGTCCTCGCCCTCGACCATGCCGTTTGCAATAAGCTCGGCATAGCCCGAGATTGCCGTAAGCGGGGTCTTGAGCTCATGGGTGATATTGGCCGTGAACTCGCGACGCATGCGGTCGTTATCGGCAAGCACCGCCATCTGGCGTTTAAGCTCCTGGCGCTGGGACTCAATACGCTCGAGCATGGGAACCATCTCGGCATAGGCATGCTCATAGCTACGGCGCGGATGGTCCAAATTGACCTCTTGCAGCGGCGCGATGATGGCACGGGATTCGCGGCGCGCAAGGAAAAACGAGAGCACCGCGCCCGCTGCCGCGATAAGCAGCATCGGCGCCACCAGCGAAAGCAAAATCGCCGCAACGCCAGGCTGGGCCTGCGCCAAACGAACGACCTGGCCGTTATCAAGGGCGACGGCGCGATATAGCATAATCTCGTCGAGCGTGGTGCTCGCGCGCTCCGCAGAACCCGAGCCGTTCTCAAGGGCCTCAACCACCTCGGGACGATCGCCATGGTTGGGCAACATGGAAGGCGACGCCTCGTTGTCGTAGGCGACCGATCCGTCCTTATTGATCAGCGTGATGCGAAGGTCCTCGCGATCGAGGCTTCGCAAGAATGCGATGGGCTCCTGCTGCTCGTTTAAGGCAGCGGCAATAAGCTCGGTTTCCTGCGAAAGGTTGGCGCTCGTGGCATCTGCCAGGGTGTTTTGCACAAAGAACGCGCCCAGCACCGTAAACGCCACGATAACCGCCATAGCGCAAAGAAAAATCGTCGCGAACACGCGATGCGACAGGGTGCGTTTTCCCTGGGGGGCTAAGACCACGAGTTACTCCTCCGATGCGCTAGCCGCGCTGTCGGCTCCTTCGGCATCGTCATCGGCCGAAGGCTCGGCCAGACGATAGCCCACGCCGCGCACGGTCTCTATGGAGCTCGCATGCTCGCCGAGCTTTTGGCGGAGCGTCTGCACATGCACGTCGACGGTGCGCGAACCGCCGTCGAAATCCCAGCCCCATACGCTCTGCAGCAGCGACTCGCGGGTAAAGACCACGCCAGGTTTGCGCATGAGGTACTCGAGCAGGTCAAATTCGCGCAGCGTGAGCTTGAGCGGTTCACCGGCAACAGTCACTTCGCGGTGACTGGGCGAAAGTACAATATCGCCCACGGTGAGCACATCGCTCGCCTGCTTGACCATGCCACCGCGGCGCAGCAGCGCACGGCAGCGGCTAGCGAGTTCCATAAGCGAGAACGGCTTGGTCAGATAATCGTCGGCACCGCCATCGAGCGCCATGACCTTGTCGAGCTCGGTGTCCTTGGCGGTGAGCATCATAATGGGCACCGTCGCCGTCAGGCGATCGGCACGCAGACGACGCATAATCGCCAAGCCGTCGGTATCGGGCAGCATGATGTCGAGCAGCACAGCATCGGGCACCCGTCGCGCCACGGCGGCCTTAAACTCGCCATCGCACGAAAAGCCCTCGGCCTCGATTCCCTGCTTGCGCAGTGCGTAGACCGTCAAATCCCTAATGTTGTCATCGTCCTCGACGTAATAGATCATGTTGAACCCCTTTGCGGCCGGCATGACCGCATCTTAACCCTAAAGGCGCCTGTACTAGATGGTATCAGCCAAAACGGCCCGTCAAATAATCCGCCGTGCGTGGATCGGTCGGGTTTTTGAAGAGCTGAGCAGTGGGCGCATGCTCCACCAGCTCGCCCAGCAAAAAGAACGCGACCGAGTCGGAGATGCGCGCAGCCTGCTGCATGTTGTGCGTAACGATCACCAGCGTGCAGGTCTCCTTGAGCTCGCAGGCCAGCTGCTCCACCACCAGCGTCGATACGGGGTCGAGCGCCGAGGTCGGCTCGTCCATCAGCAGAATGTCGGGCTGCACGGCCAGCGCACGGGCGATGCACAGACGCTGCTGCTGGCCGCCCGAAAGACCCAGACCCGATTCTTTGAGCTTGTCCTTGACCTCGTCCCACAGTGCGGCGCGTCGCAGGGAGTCTTCGATCAGCTCGTCGAGCACGACGCGGTCGCGCACGCCCATGCCGCGAGGACCGTAGGCGACGTTGTCGTAGATGCTCATGGGAAACGGATTGGGGCGTTGGAACACCATACCCACGCGCTGGCGCAAGCGGCAGATATCGTAATCGCCCAGGATATTCTGGCCGTCGAGTGCAATCTTGCCCTCGATGCGGCAATCCTTGATGCCATCGTTCATACGGTTAAAGCAGCGCAGCAGCGTCGACTTTCCGCAGCCCGAAGGCCCGATGAACGAAGTGATCTGCTTGTCGCGAATTTTGATGTTCACGTCCTTGAGCGCATGATGGTCGCCGTAAAACAGGTCAAGGCCCTCAACATCGATGCGCGTCGGCGAGGCGGCAAGGTCCTGCGCCGTGGGGTGAGTCGCATCCCCAACTTCGCGCTCGTGCGCGGCCTCGGCTTGCGCCTCCATGAGTTCCTCAAGCTCCGTAGGCTCCATCGCCGCAGCAGCCGTCATACCGCATACCTCCATATCGATTTCAATTCAGCAGTATCGATAGTAGAAATCGCAGCTCATACGCACGTGAGCGCATTGTCAGGTGTTTGTAAGGGCACCTACGCTACGCAGCGGGCAGCTCGATGGTAAAGACGGTATGCTCGGGCGTCGATTCGCACGCGATGGTACCGCCGTGCGCGCATACAATCTCCTTGGCGATGGCCAGACCCAGCCCAGCACCGCCGCGATTGGTCGCACGTGCCGCGTCCAAGCGATAGAACTTCTCAAAAATCACCTTGAGCTTAGCCGCCGGAATCGGATCACCCTGATTGATAAAGCGAATTCGCACGCCGCCGTCATCTTGGCGCCCAGCCTCAATCGTGATGGTCGATCCTTCGTAGCTATAGGCGATGGCGTTTTTCATGATGTTGTTGAACACGCGAGCCATCTTGTCGCCATCCACGAGCACCGTCAGGTCCTCACGCACATCAACTTGGACATCTTTGTGCTGCTCGTTGAGAATGGGATAGAACTCATCGACCACCTGCGCCAGCAGCAATCCCAGGTCGACGTAGCCGCGCGTGAGCACAATATCGTGGAAGTCAAAGCGCGTGATATCAAAGAACTCCTCAATAAGCGCGTCGAGTCGGTGCGCCTTGTCGAGCGCCACGCCCGTAAAGTGCGCGCGCTGCTCAACCGGCAGGTCGGGCGCCTCCTGCAACAGCGAGAGGTAGCCCACCACGCTGGCAAGCGGCGTGCGCAAGTCATGCGCCAAGTATGTGACCAAGTCGTCCTTGCGATGCGACTCGTCGCGTAGGGCTTGCTGCACCTTACGCTCGCGATCGCGCGCGCGGTTGAGCGCACCCTCGACCTCCAGGAAGTCTCCGTCGATGTTGTCCCAGGCGTCAGGATGATCGATCAGGCGGTCCTGGATACGGGCCGCAAGCACGCGGTCGGAATGCTGCTCACCCTGCTCATAGCCCTGGTAGTACAGAGCACGGCCGCAAAAGAACAAGACGCACACGGCAAGCGCCAGGACAAAGCCAAGCATGTTGAATACAAAGCCGGCATCGAACAGCACCGGTCCCTTAATGCCACCGAGTGCCACGGTGCCAATCGCCAGCGTCATGACCCACGCGGCACCGCCGATTACCACGCAACGACGCACGATTTCAAAGCGATCGATCAGCAAGAAGCCGATGAGTAGCACCGCCAAGATACCGGCGATGTTATCAATGCCGATTAGCAGCAGACTCAGCAAAAAGAGCAGCACCGTCGCGAGCGCGCGATTATCGACGACCGCCCTCACGTATTCAAAGAGCCGATCGGGCACCTCGAACGCCTGCCTATCGTCTTTTGTCATATCAATATCCTCACAAGCGAAAAGCGTTATTCGATGATGTAGCCGACGCCCCAGACGTTTTTGATAAAACGCGGCTTCTGAGCGTCGTCACCAATCTTTTCGCGCAGGTGACGAATGTGCACCATCACCGTATTGTTGGAGCCGGGCATAAAGTCCTCGTTCCACACCGCGCGGAACAGGTCCTCCACGGGCACTACGCTGCCGCGATGCTCGGCCAGATACAGCAAGATGGAATACTCGATGGGCGTGAGGCGCACCGGCGCACCGTCCACCGTCACGGAGCGAGCGTCACGGTTGATCTCGAGGCCGTCGAGCTGGAGGGTCGGCAACTCGGTCGCCTGCGCGCGGCTACCGTAGCTGGTGTAGCGACGCAACTGAGCATGAACGCGCGCGATGAGCTCCAGCGGGCGGAACGGCTTGACCACGTAATCGTCCGCGCCAAGCGAAAGGCCTTCGATCTTATCCTGCTGGGCATCGCGAGCCGTCAACATAATTACGGGATAGGTATGGCTGGCACGAATCGTGCGCAGCAGTTCAAAGCCGTCGATATCAGGCAGCATGACATCGAGCAGCGCCAGGTCAAACTCTTGTTCCAGAATTGCCTTGGCCGCATCGGCCCCGCTGTAGGCGATCTGGACGTCAAAGCCCTCTTTTGTAAGGTAGATACCAACCAGGTCGGCGATGGCCTTCTCGTCATCAACTACCAGTATGCGCTCGTTCATGCGTGCTCCTCTCGCGCTCCATTATGCCCGAGGCGGCGCCCGCCACACACAACAAGCGTGGGCGATTAAGTCGACCTTAAGCATCCTTGCGCCCGTTCGAGCACGAATGCGGGCCATGCGCGCTCGCAACGATCGTCGTCGCCGGCAAACGATATACTCTAGTGCCAGAAGAGACCGTCCCGTCGAAAGCGAAATCTGTGAAGTCCCTCACCTCTTTTGCAAAGCGCTCCGCCCAGCTTGCCGCCGGCTTTGCCTGCGCCATCGCCCTTGTTGCCGGCGCGCCCGCTGTTGCCGGCGCTCAAGTGCTCACGACCGACGACGTCTGCGGCAAGACCGCCGACGTCCGCGGCATCACGACAGAAAACCTGCCCGATATCGAGGCAACTAATGCCCTTGTTATGGGCAAGGACGGCACCGTCTACTATGGACGCGGCGCCGATGAACAGGTAAAGATTGCCTCGATCACCAAGGTCATGACCGCAATCCTGACCGTCGAAAACTGCAAGATGGACGAGAAGGTCACGGTGAGCAACGCTGCCGCCACCGTAGGCAACTCGACCGCCGGCCTGCTCGAAGGCGACAAGCTCACCGTGGAGCAGGCACTACGCGGCCTGATGATCCCCTCGGGCAACGACGCCGCCATCGTGCTTGCCGAGTACGTGGGCAAAAAGATCGACCCCAAGACCAAAGACGCCGAGGCAACCTTTGTGAAGGCTATGAACGAGCGCGCCAAAAAGCTCGGCTGCACCGGCACGGTCTTTGAGAACCCACACGGTCTGGACTTTGATGAGTGGGCCGGCGACATGCACTCAACCGCACATGACGTGGCACTGATGATGCAGGAGGCCATGAAAAACGATACGATTCGTAAAGTCGTCGCGAGCGAGGATTCTTGGATTGAGGTCACGGGCGCCGATGGCTCAGACCATTCGCATTCCATGGACACGCACAACGTTTTGCTCGGTCAGGACGGAAACATTGGTGGCAAGACCGGCACCACCGACGACGCGGGCTATTGCTTTACGAGCGCCTACAACCGCGACG
>USFU01000041.1 GCA_900554135.1 uncultured Collinsella sp.
TTGCCGCGCGCCATATCGAGCGCCAGGCCCTTGGCCTTGACCTCGGCGACCTCGGCTTTGAGCGCCTCGATGGCGGCGTCGAGTTCGGTGGTTTCCATCTTCTGGTAGATCGTCTGCATGGGTGCGACCTTTCGCAAAGCGGGACGTTGCAGTTCGTCTAAGTATAGACCGCCACCGCCGCAACGTTATGAAGCCGTGATAGATTAAGTTCATCGCAATGAATTACGAATCGCCGCGCATGCCGGCGTGGGGCGCCCAAGGAGGCACTATGGAGTACGGATCGTTCCAAGCCGAGGAATTCGGCGACCTGCAGCGCCTGGTCGACGGGCTGTTTTACGACCGCCACGCCATCGACCGCCTGGATCTGATCGTACAGGCCGAAATCTTGGACCTGACGCCCGATCTCATGGAAATCGTCAACCTGCTACCGCCCGGCTATTACGACCGCCAGTCACTTTGCGACCAGCTCAACTCTGCCTTGGCCGCCCACGGCTGGGGCGCCGTCTACGGCACCGTGGAATAAACCTAGTCATTGGGGACGTTCTTAAACGACCAGTTGAGGGGCTGTGTGCAAATAATGGCAAATATGAGTACTGTTACCTTTTTAGTGGCAGCGATTTTGGATCAAAATCTGCTTATTTAACTCCACAAGGCCTGTTCCGAACGAACTCCTCGATTTCTTTCAATCCGGAGTCGGCTCGTTAATGTACAAAATACATTTATTTGTTCATTATTTTTCGCACATAAAATGAAACGCCGTTTGTGACAGTACTCACAAACGGCGTTTTTTGCACACGGGGGTGTCTGACGGGTAGCCAATACCGCCCGGGTCCGCGTTTTGACCGCACCCAAAACGGGTCTGGTACCTATTATTACGCCCTTACTCGTCCTTGGGCGCGGGGTGTTTGCAGACCACGCTCATGTAGATCATGCCGAGCACGGCAGCGGTGACCGAACCGGCAAGGATGGCGGCCTTGGCAGCCAGAACCTCAAACTGGGCCGTCGGGAAGGCAAGACCGCTGATGAGAATCGACATGGTAAAGCCGATGCCGCCCAGAATGCCCACACCGGCAATCATGTGCCAGTTGACATTGTGCGGCAGCTCGCAGACCTTGAGCTTGACCAAGGCGAACGTCATGCCAAAGATGCCGATCGGCTTGCCCAGCAGCATGCCAAAGTACACGCCGAGCGTCACCGGGTCGGTGAGCAGCGTGCTCATGTCCACGCCCACCAGGCGAACCTGTGCGTTGACGAACGCAAAGATCGGCAGAATCACAAAGTTGACCGGCGTGGAGATCAGGCGCTCCATGCGGATGAGCGGCGGGGTCACGCGGTGCATGACGCGCTCGACCTTGGTGGTCGAGACAGTAAAGTCGTGCTGGCCCAGGATGTGCGCCTCATCGTCGTAGCGATCGTCGAGCAGCGGCAGGCACTCGCCCAGCCAATCGGTGAGGCTGTCGAGCTTGACGCCGCACTTGGCCGGGATGGTAAAGGCCAAGATGACGCCGGCGAGCGTAGCATGCACGCCGCTCTTGAACATGCAGAACCACAGCAGCAGGCCCAGCACCGAATACGGAGCCAAGCGGTAGTGCTGCGTCTTGTTGAGCCACACGAGCGCGCAGGTCACAACCGCCGCGGCGCCCAGCCAAAACGGGTTGGGGCTCTGGCCGTAGAAGATGGCGATGGCGGCGATAGAGATGAGGTCGTCGGCGATGGCGAGCGTCGAGAAGAACACGCGCACGCCGTTGGGCACGCGATTGCCCAAAAGCGACAGCACGCCCAGTGCGAAGGCAATATCGGTTGCCATGGGGATGGCCCAGCCGTTGTGCGCGCCAGCATGGTTAAAGATCAGGTAGATGCAGGCGGGAACGACGACGCCGCCCACGGCCGCCAGCATGGGAAGCATGGCCTGACGCGGATTTTTGAGCTCGCCGACCGTCATCTCGTACTTAAGCTCAATGCCCACCAACAAAAAGAAAATCGCCATGAGGAAGTCGTTGACGAAAAGCTCAACGGTGAGACCGGCCGTAAGGTTGCCCAGACCCACATACAGCGGGGTCTCCAAAAAGTGATGAATGGCCTCGTAGGCATCGGTATTGGCGCAAATGACGGCGGCGATGGCGGCGAAGACCATGACGGCGGCGGAAATCGTGCCGTTCTCGGCGATGCGCTCCCAGATATCGTGACGCTCAAAGCGCTTGCGCTCACGAACGTTGAACAGCTGCTCAGTTGCTGCCATGGGCGGCTCCTTTCACGGGATGGCTCCCGTCTTAAAAAAGCACGGCCCGCCCAAGTGGCGGCGCCGCGCTCTAACGTATTACGCTTGCATCTAGCCTACCCTGCACGACAAGCACACAGGCGTGGCCGAAAAGCGGAACCACAGGTTGAACATTATTTGCCCAACGGCACGGGCGCGTCTGTCCAAGAGACAACGCGGAGCCGTGCACAAAAAACGACCGGAGCGCGGGGCGTCCGCGATCCGGTCGTGGCGTTTGGTCAACTAAACCTAGCAGGCGGCCATGATGGGGGCAGCGACCTGCTTCTTACGGGAGAGGACGCCCGGCATCCAGACACCGTCGTGCTCGTCGGCGATGCCCAGACCCTTCTGAGCAGCCTCGGTCTCGCCCTCGAGCAGGACCTGCGAGCCCTCCTCCATGATGTCGGTGATGCACAGGACAATGCCGTCAGCACCCTTCTCGGCGGCGTAGGCGCGCATGGCCTCGCGAATCTCGTCGATCATGCCGAGCGCGCGGCTCTTGTCGACGGTCTCGTACTGGCCGATGAGCAGCTTCTTGCCGGCGGGCTCGAACATCTTGATGTCGTTGCCGACCATCTCGGCTGCGGTGAAGGAGCCGGACGGACGGGTGAGGAAGACCTCCATGCCAAACTTGACCGGGTCGACGCCCACCTGCTCGCCGAGCTTGGCGGCGACGGCGCGGTCGACATCGGTGGTGGTGGGGCTCTTGAGCATGAGCGTGTCGGTCATCATGGCCGAGAGCAGCAGCTTGGCCTGGACGTCGGAAAGCTCAACGCCGAGCACGTCAGCGAGTTTGGTGACGATGGTGCAGCTGGAGCCCCAGGGCAGGCAGATGTAGTGCAGCGGGCCGGCGGTCTCGAAGTCGCCAATGCGGTGATGGTCGACGACGCCAAAGACCGTGGCGTCCTTAAGGCCGGCGACGGACTGGGCGGACTCGTTGTGGTCGGTGAGGACAACGAGCTGACCGGCCTCGACGGACTCGATCACGCGAGGCTCGGCGATGCCGGCGTCGGCGAGCAGCTTGGCGGACTCTGCCGGAAGCTGGCCCAGAGCGCAGGCCTCGTAGGTGTTGCCGGCATACTCAACCTGGTTGAGCAGCTGGGACAGGACGACGGCGCTCATGATGGCGTCGTTATCGGGGTTCTGGTGACCAAAGACAAGAACGTTTGCCATGGATATCCTCCACTTGATATGTGTACTTGGACGTAGCTATGGTAGCACGCCGATGCCGAACCTTCGCAGACGGAAGGGCCATGGCATATTTTGGGACAGGCACGGGGGCCAAGGCTGTCCCTTTTGCACCATGTTGGTGCAAAGTAACCTGTCCCCCTTGCACCAGCTATTTACCGGCGGCGCGCAGGGCTACGTAGGCGGCACCGATGATGCCGGCGTCGTTGCCGAGCGAAGCGACCTTGATGGGCGTCTCACGCGAGGCGGAAAGCGCGTAGCGCTGGAAGTGCTCGCGAACTGCGTCGAGGTAGACATCGGCCGAAGCGGAAGCACCGCCGCCGATCAGGAACATCTCGGGATCGACCACGTTGGCAATAAGCGCCAGGGCGCGGCCGAGGTAGTCGGCCATGGTATCGGCAGCTGCCAACGCGAGCTTGTCACCCTCGCGGCAGGCCTGGAACACGTCCTTGGAATCGGAGGGGCCGGTGAGCTCGATGGGCTCGACGCCCGCCTTCTTGCACTCGGCAAGGTAGTTGCTCACCACGCCGGTGGCGCTGGAATACTGCTCCAGATGGCCATGGCCGCCGCAGCCGCAGGTGCGCTCCTCAGCCGGGTTCAGGCACATGTGGCCAATCTCACCGCCAGCACCCACAACGCCCGATACCACGTCGCCGTTGACGATTACGCCGCCGCCCACGCCGGTACCGATGGTGACCATCACGACGTTCTGCACGCCCTTGGCAGAACCGAGCCAGGCCTCGCCCATGGCAGCGGCGTTGGCATCGTTCTCGTACTTAACGACCGCGTCGGGGCAGTGCTTTTGAATGGCAATCCTCAGCTCGGGCAGGTTAATGGCAATGTTGGCCTTGACCTTGGCATCGCCCGACGCCGGGATGGGGCACGGAACGGCCAGGCCAATGCCTGCCACAAAGGCACGCGGAATCTGCGCCTTGGCGACCACCTGGTCGATAGCCTCGGTCACCGCGGCAAAGCCCGCAGCGTCAACGATGGGAGGCGTGGGCACGCTGGCCTTGGCAAGCAGGTTTCCGTCCTCGTCGAACAGGCCCTCCTTAACCGAAGTGCCGCCGACGTCAATGCCGATGTAGTACTGCTTAGGTTCCATGAGAGCCCACCTTTCTCGTTTAAACATTGCCTGTATGGTACCGCTCCCAAGGCAAAAACCTACCAAAAAGAGACAGGTTTGTTTTGGCAGGTTTTATCTGGGAAAACGCAGAGTACGAGATTCGGTTCGCTGGCCGCTATATCGGTTCGGTCCCGCCCTCGGACCGATCATTCCTCAACACGACACTACTCAGATGTTTATCATTTAAAACGCTTTGATTTTACAAGCGGGGCGTCTTTTGATTTTATCGTTCTCGAACTTTTCAATAACTCAATAGAGATACTTAGGCGTTGACTATACTTTCTTTTATTCTCAATCAAGTTGGAAAGGAGGTTCCTTGATTCCCAAATACGAGGCGATAGCTGCAGATATTCGTCGAAGTATCGAGGATGGTGCTCTTAAACCGGGCGACAAACTTCCCACCGTCGTTGAGTTCTGCGGGCTCTATAGCGTTTCCAAAATCACCGTCAAACGAGCTATCGAGCAAATCACCGAGGAAGGTCTTATTACCAGCCGTCGTGGATCGGGTACCTACGTTAAGGACACGGCGGGACTTCCCGGCCAGGCGTTTTTCCAGGGCAAAAACGACCGTGCCCAGGGTTTTTCGTATGAGCACCGCGGGGAGAAGGTGACCTCGGTGGTCTACGATTTCTCGATTGTTAATCCACCAGCGGACATCGCAACCCAGCTGGGAATTGCCGAGGATGACTTTGCCTATCACATCGTGCGCGTGCGTCAGGCCGATGAGAAGCCCATCGTTATCGAGTACACCTACATGCCCCTCGAGCTGATTCCAGGCCTTAAAAAGAAGGACCTGTACGGATCGGTCTACCACTTCATCCGCGAGCAATGTGGGCTGAAGATATCGAGCTTCCACCGTACCATTCGCGCTGTGGCAGCAACCGAGGAAGAAGCCAAGCGCCTGGACACCAAACTTGGCTCTCCCCTGCTCGAGCTCACCCAGATTGGCTTTTTGGACAGCGGCGCGGCCTTTGAGTATTCGGTCTCGCGCAACGTTGGCGACCGCTTTGAGTTGCACAACGTAACGTTGGCATAGGTTTTTGTAGTCATCCGGGCGCTCGCTTTGAGCTGTTTCGTGCAGCGCCCGCGCAACACAATGGGGGTATGAACATGTCCGATTTGATTAAACTGACGCCGATCTTTCACGAGAAGATCTGGGGCGGCCGCCAGCTCGAAACCGTATTTGGTTACGACATTCCCAAGGGTCCCATCGGTGAGTGCTGGGCCATCTCGGCCCACCCCAATGGCGACTGCCAGATTGCGGAGGGCCCGTATGCCGGCCACACGCTGTCGTGGCTGTGGGCCGAGCACCGCGAACTCTTTGGCAACTGCAAAGGCAAGGAATTCCCGCTGCTCGTTAAGATTCTGGACGCCAAGGACGACCTTTCGATCCAGATTCACCCCAACGACGAGTACGCCGCCGAGCACGAGAACGGCAGCCTGGGCAAAACCGAGTGCTGGTATGTGCTGGACTGCGAGCCCGGCTCCACGATTATCGTCGGCCAGCGCGCGCATGACCGCGCCGAGGCCGCACAGATGATCGAGGACGGCCGCTGGGACGACATGCTCAACGTGCTGCCGATCCACAAGGGCGACTTTTTCCAGATTGATTCCGGCACCGTGCACGCCATCAAGACCGGCACGCTCATTTTGGAGACGCAGCAGTCGAGCGACGTGACATATCGCCTGTACGACTACGACCGTCCCGGCACCGATGGCAAGCTGCGCCCGCTGCACATTGAGCAGAGCCTCGACTGCATCGACTTTGATGCTCAGGCTCCGACCGACGGCACGGTGACCGCGCCCGAAGTCGATGGCGTGACCGAGCTCGAGTCTAACTCCTGCTACACCGTCGATCGTGTGCGCGTCGACGGCAGCAAGACCCTCGACCAGCGCTGGCCCTTCATGTGCCTGTCGGTCATCGACGGCGAAGGCACCGTCTGCGGCGACCCCGTCCACAAGGGAAGCCACCTGCTGGCTCCGAGCACCGTGGACCAGATCGAACTTAAAGGCAAGATGGAACTGATCGTCTCGCACCTGTAGATCGCACCAACAACCCAAACGCAACAAGGGGCTCCCCCGCTCATCAAACGGGAGAGCCCCAACTCATATCTATATATCAGCCCACCCGGCTCTCCAGATCAAAAAGCGAACGAGCAAAGCGACGTTCGTCCAGCAACGTTACCCAAGGACCTGGGCGGGCGTATAGGGCAACATCGATCGCGAGTTCCGCACGAGCCGGAGAGCACTTAATGTGCTCTCCGTGCGAGCAGGACTGCCCGAGCAGGCGACCAAAGCCCCCGGCGCGCCCGCCTAGCCGGATGTACGGGTTTTCCAGGTGCGGCAGATCGGCCTGAAAGAGGAGGGCATAGACCTTGAGGTCATGCCCGACGATTGAAGGCCGAGGTGCCGTGCCTGGGAAAGCCGCCTAGGTCAGTTTCACTATAGGCGCAAAGCCCTTCATGAGCTTTTTGGTCTGGCCGGTTTTTTCGAATTGGACCTCGATCATGTCTCCGGCGACCGAGATCACAGTACCCGTGCCAAAGGTCTTATGACTCACGGTATCGCCCGCGGCAAAGTCCTGCGACGCGCTAGCGCGATCGACCTTGCGCTCCACCGTCGGCGACACCTTGGACGACGGCTTTTTGGCTCGCGGCGCGCCCGAGCCAAAGGTCGAGGCAACACGGCCGGCGTCGGGCGAAACCCCACGATGGCGCTCGGTCCCGTAACTGCTGCCGCCAAAGAAGTCGTCAAAGCTCGATCCGCCGCGCGAACCGGAACCGCCGGTCGAACGCGTATGCGAACCGAACACCTTGCCGCCATACATATCCGAGCCCATGCCCGAGCCAAAGGTGCCGTGACGGTCGCCGCGCTTCTCCCAGCCCGTGCCCTCAAAACCGGCAGAACCGATACCGCTAAACTCGATATCCTCAAACGGAATCTCGTTGAGGAAGCGCGAGCGCGGGTTGGCAGAGGTCGAGCCGTAGGTGCGACGCGTGGCCGCATAGGTCAAGAACAGGCGCTTACGAGCACGCGTGATGGCGACGTAGGCCAGGCGACGCTCCTCCTCGAGCTTGCCCGGATCATCGCTGCCGCCAAAATCGTGCACGTGCGGGAAGATGCCCTCCTCCATGCCGGCCACGAACACCGCGGGGAACTCCAGGCCCTTGGCGGAGTGGATGGTCATCATGGTGATGGCATGCGTCTCGCCGGCCAGGGAATCCAAGTCGGAGCGCAGGGCCAGCCACTCCATGAGTGCCGGCAGCGCCTTACAGGTGAGCGGACCGTAGGTGCGCTCGATCTCGTCGGCATGCACGGCACCCGCTGGCATCTCCGTCGGCGCGGCATACGCGTTGCCCGCGATGGCGGCGGCCAGGGCATCCTGCGGCGAGAGCGCCGGGGCGGCTAGGCTATCGAGCGGATTGGAACCTGCGGCATCGCGCGCGCCGACAAGTGCCTCAAACGAGGATGCCGGGGCGGACGGCCCCGGTTCGGGCGCAGGCGCGCTCACCACGACGGGCTCGGACTCGGTGCCGGCAGGCACGTCGGCAACGCCGGCCGCGCGCAGCTCTTCCAAGCTCTCGAGCGTACCCTCGATATCCTCGTGCGTCTCTTCAAATTCGGCAGCAACGCCCAAGAATTCCTGAATGTTCTCGGCGCGGCTCTCGGACTCCATGGTGCCCTCGGCGCGGAATGCCTGCAGCAGGCCCGTCTTATCGACGATCATCTCGACGACGTCCTTGAGCTCGCCGTCCATGCGACGACCCTCGCGCACCAGCGCCACAAAACTCGACAGGCCGTTGCGCACCTTGGCGCTAAACATGCCCGTCTCGGCCGTCGCAATCTCGCAGGCTTGGAAGAACGAGCAACGGTTGTCGCGCGCCAGCTGCTCAATCTTTTGGATCGAGGTGGAGCCGATGCCGCGGCGCGGCGTGTTGATGACGCGCTTGACGCTCATCTCGTCGGCCGGGTTCACGATCATCTTGAGGTAGGCCATGACGTCGCGGATCTCGGCACGGTCGAAGAATCGCGTGCCGCCCACGATCTTGTAGGGCACGCCCGCGCGCAGGAACATATCTTCGAGAATGCGCGACTGGGCATTGGTGCGGTAGAACACGGCGATGTCGTCGTAACTCGTGCCCTTGGAGTGCAGCTTTTCGATCTCGCCGGCAATCCAGCGGCCCTCGTCGCGCTCATCGCTTGCCTGGAAGGCCTGGATCTTCTCGCCATCGCCCTCGGCCGTAAACAGGCGCTTGTCCTTGCGCTGTGAGTTGTGACGCACCACGGCGTTGGCGGCGCTCAGGATATGGCCCGTGGAGCGGTAGTTCTGCTCGAGCTTGACCGTCTTGCAGCCTTTAAAGTCCTTCTCAAAGTCCAGGATGTTGGTGATGTCGGCGCCGCGCCAGCTGTAAATGGACTGGTCGTCGTCGCCCACGACCATGAGGTTCTGGTACTTGGCGGCCAGCAGGTTGGCGATCTCGTACTGGACGTGGTTGGTGTCCTGATACTCGTCGACGCTAATGTAGCGGAAGCGCTCCTGGTACTTGTCGAGCACCTCGGGGCGGGTGCGAAGCAACTCGAGCGTGCGCACAAGCAGGTCATCGAAGTCCATCGCGTTGGCGGCGCGTAGGCGGCGCTCCAGCTCCAGATAGACCTGCGCGGCCTTTTTGTCGTTGGGGCTGTCGGCGGATTTAAGCATGTCCTCGGGGCCGATCATGGCGTTTTTGGCCGAGCTGATCTTGCTGCGGATCATGTTGATGGGGAACTGCTTTTGCTCGATGCCGAGGGCCTGCATAATGTCGCGCACCATGCGCTTGGAATCGTCGTCATCGTAAATGGTGAACTGGCCGGTGTAGCCCAGCAGGTCGGCGTCCTCGCGCAGCATGCGCACACACATGGCGTGGAAGGTGCACACCCACATGCCGCGGGTGCCGTTGGGGATGAGCGCCGCCAGACGCTCGCGCATCTCGGCCGCGGCCTTGTTGGTAAACGTGATGGCGAGAACCTGCCAGGGCTTAACGCCCAGGTCACCGAGCATGTGCGCGATGCGGAAGGTCAGGACGCGGGTCTTGCCCGAGCCGGCGCCGGCAAGGACCAGCAGCGGGCCCTCAGTGGTCAGGACCGCCTCGCGCTGGGCGGGGTTGAGGCTATCGATGTCGACGAGCGGCTTGGCGGGTTTGGGCGCGGGAGCCGGGGCGTCGTAGATGTCGAGCGGAACGAGCTCGGGTTCCGGCGCGGCGGGGGCAGCGTACGCATCGAGCGGTACGGGCTCCGGCGCGGGCGGCACGGGTACCGCGGTGTTCTTTTCCCAGGGCAGGGGCTGGGTCATGGGCGACTCCTCATCTGACGGACGGCGCGCCTGCGGGCAGCGCCATAGTTTGAGCCGTACCAGTATACCGAGCCGCGAGGACACCGACGCAAATCACACCACGACTCCGCGCGCCGCCATCAGGCACGCCCCAGCGGATTTGGCGCAATGGGGTCAAGTTAGTCTGCACCACGTTGGTGCAAAGAAACCTGACCCCAATGCACCAATCACGGAGCCACCGATGTCATGGCAACGGTAGCGAGCGGCGGCCAGAGCGAACAAATTGGCATGAAAAGAGGGCGGCATAGACCTTTTGGTCATGCCGCCCTCTTTGAATGACAAGTTGTCGCTCTGGCCGCCGCGCAGCGTCGACTAAGTTAGAGGCCGAGCATCGGCTCCAGGACAAAGAAGTATGCGAGCACCACAATGCCCAGGATGATGCGGTAGACGCCGAAGCACTTGAAGTCGTGACGACGGACGAAGCCCATGAGCCACTTGATGGCGATGAGCGAAACCACAAAGGCCACGACGCAGCCCACGCCCAAAATGGCGATCTCGTTGGTGCCAAACGTGCCGCCCTTGATAAAGTACTTGACCAGCTTAAGCGCGCTCGCACCAAACATAACGGGAATGGCCAGGAAGAACGTGAACTTGGACGCCACCGAACGCGTGCAGCCCAAAAGCAAGCCGCCGATGATAGTGGAACCGGAGCGAGACGTACCCGGCACCAGCGAAAGCACCTGGAAGCA
Source organism: uncultured Collinsella sp. (assembly GCA_900554135.1). The sequence goes on from USFU01000041.1 coordinate 10,629, forward strand.
ACCGATACCCAGCGCAGTCTTCCAGCTCAGGTCCTCGAGCGTGGCGATGGAGCCAAAGTCCAGATTCTCGTCATCGCCCTCGTCCTCGGCAGCAGCCGCGGCAGGCGCCGCAAAGTGCGCACCGGCGGGACGTCCACCCGACACCACGGCACGCGAACCAAACGAACCGGCAACGGTCATCTCCTCGCGCTTGCGGGCACGCCAATTCTCAATCACGATAAACAGCACGCCGTAGACGATAAGCGCCAGCGCCACGACGGGAGCGTTGTAGAAATGCTCCTCCATCCAGTCGTTAAGCGGCAGGCCGATCGCCGCGGCGGGAATACAGCCGAGCACAATCTTGCCCCACAGCACCCACGTGTCGCGACGGCCTTCCTTGCCCTTGCTCGGCGAGAACGGATTGAGCTCATGGAAGAACAGCACGCAGACGGCCAAAATGGCGCCGAGCTGAATCACGACCAGGAACATATTCCAGAACGTCTCGCTCACGTTCATCTTGACGAACTCGTCCACCAAGATCATGTGACC
>USFU01000042.1 GCA_900554135.1 uncultured Collinsella sp.
ACCAAGGAGACAACGATGAAGCAAATCGATACGGCCCAGCTCGACATCACCGCCTGTCAGGCTCAGGCTGCCGAATACCACGCCCGCGGCTTTAACTGCGCCCAGGCCGTCGCCTGCACGCTCGCACCTGCCGTCGGACTCGACCCTCAGGTCGCCTTTACCCTCACCGAGGGCTTTGGCGCCGGCATGGGCGGCATGACCGAAACCTGCGGCGCCATCTCGGGCGCCGTGGCCATCATGGGCTTTGTAATGAGCGACGGCATGGAAAACCCAAAGACCAAGGGCCAGACCTACAAGCTGTCGCGCGAGATCGCCAAGCGTTTTGGCGAGAAGAACACGACGACCGTCTGCGGCACGCTCAAGGGCATCGGGTCGGATAAGGGTCCGCTCCGCAGCTGCCCCGGTTGCATCGACGATGCCGTCGAGATCGCCTGCGATGTGCTAAAGCAGCTCGCCGAGTAAACGGCAGCAACATAAAACGACGGCCGGCGCGCTTGGGATCCATCCAAAAGCACGCCGGCCGTCGCCGTCAGAACTCGGCAAATTCGGGAGCGCCGACCTCGATCTCCTCGCGCCCCGCCATAAGCTCGCGCATCTTGACGCAAAATGACTCCTGCTCCCCCGCCTTAAACACCAAGTGAAGCGTCACGGCATCCGCGTAATCGGTATCCGAAACCTTGGCACCCGAATCCTGCGCCAAACGAAGCACCTGCTCATACTGTGGATAGGCCACATGCACGTCAACCGGCACAACACTTGTCATCTCGACGATCTGCCCGGACTCCTGAGCCGCGGCCACCGCCGCCTGCGTCGCCGCAGTATAGGCGCGCACCAAGCCACCAGGCCCTAACAGCGTGCCGCCAAAATAGCGCGTCACTACGCAGCAAACATTTTTGAGCCCCGCGCCGCGCAGCACCTCGAGCGTCGGCATACCACTCGTGCGGCTCGGCTCGCCATCATCGCTCTGGCGCTCGCGTCCATCGACCAAAATCCACGCGGGAACATTGTGTCGAGCGTCGTAATGACGCTTGCGAACCATCTCAATAAAGGCATTCGCCTCATCCTCGGACTCAATATGGACCAGCTGAGCAATAAACCGACTCTTGCGGTCCACAAACTCGCCCGAAGCCTCAATATTCGATTGCAGAGTAAAATAGCTGTCCAACAAAGCCCCTCAAACACAAGCAAAGCAACAAACAGCCTCAATAATACGGCAAAGACAGCACCGTTGCCCTCGCCAACAAGAGCGGAAACGCCAATGATGCCGTCACCAACAGCGAGAACCCGTCAGCGCGAGCAAGGTGCCTTGAAAGACGAGGGCACTGACCTTATGGTCATGCCCGAAGGCTTGAAAGGCAGATTGCCGCGCTGACGGGTTCGCAGCGTCAACAAAGTGCCGAGTGGACCTGTAAGCCGGGTTCTGTCGTGAACGGTCATTTATCTTGTCTGCACGTTACCATGCAGCTCCACGCACGCTACCCGAACGCGGACCGGGCCGGCCCATAGCGTTCCTATTCGCGCTTGCTCCGGATGGGGCTTGCCAAGCCGCCGTGTTGCCACGACGCTGGTGGTCTCTTACACCACCGTTTCAGCTTTTCCCTTTACGCCTTGCGGCGCAGGTGGGAGTCTTCTTTTCTGCGGCGCTTTCCGTCGGATCACTCCGCCCGGCCGTTAGCCGGCATCCCGCCCTCTGGAGCCCGGACTTTCCTCACGCGTGCTGCAAGCAACACATCGCGCGACCGTCTGGCCCACTCAGCAGTGCAAGAGTGTAGCACACCGTTGCTGCAGGCAATGGCACAACACAAGCGTTCGACACGATAAACCAAGAACCGCGCTATGCAGTACAATAGGGGTGTCGATGGGCAACGTCGTCAGTCGAGACGCGACCGCGCTCCGCACCCCTCCGTCTACTCGGTGCGTTCCCGCCTCCTCCCCGAGGCGGGATGTCGGCATTTTTCATGCACCGACAACCCAATAGTCTGCGAACAGCCAGGGCAGCATTGCGCACGGGCAGCATCGCGTACCTCAGCAACAAATGCAAAAAGGGACCCGTCCATTGCGGACGGATCCCTTAAAACAAGTGATCGTCAAACCGATTTACTCGGCGTCGGTCTCCTCGTCCTTCTTCTCGGAAGGCAGCGGGGTAACCTCGATCTCGACGCCCAGAGTCTCAGCAGCGGACTTCATGGACAGGGAGATACGACGACGGTCGAGGTCGATCTCCATGACCTTGACCTGAACCTTGTCGCCCACGTGGGTGACCTGAGAAGGCTGATCGACGTGCTTGTTGGCCATCTCGGAGATGTGCACCAGGCCCTCGATACCCTCGCCCAGGTCGACGAAAGCGCCGAACGGGACAAGCTTGGTCACAGTGCCCTCGACGATAGCGCCGACGGGGTACTTCTTGACCAGTGCGCGCCACGGATCCTCGGTGGTCTGCTTGAGACCCAGGGAGATGCGCTCGCGGTTGAGATCGACGTCGAGAACCTCGACCTCGACCTCCTGGCCGACCTTGACAACCTCGGAAGGATGGTTGACGTGGTTCCAGGAGAGCTCGGAAATGTGGATGAGGCCGTCGATACCGCCGAGGTCGACGAAGGCGCCGAAGTCGACGATGGAGGAAACGGTGCCCTGGAGACGCATGCCAGACTTGAGCTTGGACAGAATCTCGGAGCGCTCGGCCTTACGGGACTCCTCGAGCACGACGCGACGGGAGAGGACGACGTTGTTGCGGTTGCGGTCCATCTCGATGACGCGGGCCTCGATGCGGGTGCCCATGTAGGAGGTGAGGTCCTTGACACGACGGAGGTCGACGAGGGAGGCGGGCAGGAAGCCACGCAGGCCGATGTCGAGAATCAGGCCGCCCTTGACAACCTCGATAACCTCGCCCTCGACGTTCTCGCCGGAGTTGAACTTCTCCTCGATGCGGTTCCAAGCACGCTCGTACTCGGCACGCTTCTTGGACAGGACCAGACGACCGTCCTTGTCCTCCTTCTGGAGAACCAGGGCCTCGATGGGATCACCAAGTGCAACGATGTCTGCAGGGTTAGCGTCCTTACGGATGGACAGCTCGCGGACCGGGATAACGCCCTCGGACTTGAATCCGATGTCAACGAGCACCTCGTCATGCTCGATCTTAACGACAGTGCCGTTAACGAGATCGCCCTCATCAAAGTCGGTAATCGTACCGTCGATGAGGTTGTTCATCTCCTCCTCGTTGACATCGTCAAGAGAGAAAATGGACGAGTTCTGAATCTCACTCAAAGGTGGACCCCTTTCGAACTACGGGGCCCCGATTGCTAGGACCTACAGAAGGGTGCGACAAGCACACAACGTTTAGGAACACTCGGGAGCCGACAGATACTAATGTGACGCTTATGCAATCACGTTCGTATAGGTTACGGGGAAATGGGTTCGATTTCAAGCGTGAACTGCGTTTTTTTACTCGTATGGAGACTTTTTCGTAATCTTATGGACAGCTGTCTCCACAACTTGACGATAAGCAGTTTGCCCATACGCCTTTGGGGTAAAGTATCCGGAGCCAACGATTCTGGAACGATTTTTCGAGAAAGGTGCCCGCGTGCTCAAAGCAGTCGTTTTCGATATGGACGAAACGCTTCTTAGCATCAACCTCAACGCGTTCATCCTTCGGTATTTTAAGGATGTCTCGTCGATGCTCGCGGACATCGGGCGACGCAGCCGCGGTGGCACGATGGCACGCCTCGGCACCATCTTGGTCGACCTCAACGCCAACCGCCGCAGTGGCACGGACAATCGCACCAATCTTGAGTTTTACCAAAAAGAGGTTGAGCGCCGGTGCGGCATCTGCCTCTCCGATCCCCTCATCTACGAGGCGTTTACCTACTATGACCGCGAAGTTCTTCCGCACAAGAACGACGATGTCATTAACGCCCACGCCATGCCGGGCGCGCACGCCGCGCTCCAGGCTGTACAGGACGCAGGACTGCGTTGCGCGCTCTTCACCAACCCCAGCTTTCCGCAGGGGGCCATCGAGTGCCGCATGGGTTGGGGCGACCTGGCCGACGCCCCCTTTGAGCTCGTCACGCACATGGGAAACACCACCCGCTGCAAGCCCGATGCCACCTACTATCTAGAGCAGCTTCAGGTGATGGGGCTCGAGCCGCACGAGGTCCTCATGGTGGGCAACGACCCCAAGCGCGACTTCCCCAGCCCCGCCTGCGGCATTCAAACCGCCTATGTGGGCCAGGGCAAGCCCAGCCGAGCCACCTGGCGCGGAACCATGGAAGACTTCGCCCGCGACTTTAACGCCGTAGTAGAAGCATTCTACGAACACCAAGTAGCCAACGAACTGTCGTAGCCAATAGAACATCAAACGCGGTTGCGGTGAAATAGTTCCTAATTGGAGCCTCTCGGGGAGAATCTAGGAACTATCTCACCGCAACTTAATTAACTAACAAATTTCAGTTTTGCCGATCATGATGTTGAGGATCTCGACGTCGGTGTCCTTCATACCCACACGACCCACATAGCCCATGCTGGCGATTGTCTGCTCGACGGTATCCTGAATGAGGCCCTCACCGGCGCGGAAGCCGCGGCCCTGCATGGCCATATCGTGGCCCAGAATCGCAGCGTCAACGGCAGCGGAAATCTTGGCGGCACAGCTTGCCTTGGCGCCATCGCACACGATGCCGCCCACGTTACCGAGCGTGTTCGAGACCGTCGCGCCGATCTGCTCGCGCGTGCCACCGCACAGCCAGGTAATCGCGGCACCGGCACCGCATGCGGCGCAAATAGCACCGCAAAACGCCGAGAGCGCACCAATATAGCTCTTGATATGCACGGCGATCAGATCAGACAGCATCACGGCGCGCACCAGGCGATCATGGTCGCAGCGCAAATACTCGGCATACTCCATAACGGGCAGTGCGCAGGTAATACCCTGATTGCCCGAGCCGCACACGATGGCGACCGGCAGCGCGCAGCCGTTCATGCGGGCGTCGGACCCGGCGGCTGCACGGGCGCGGGCACGGCAAGCGACGTCATCGGCACGAGCGCCCAACAGCGTACGGCCGACCTCGGCGCCCCAAGCGTGCGCCAGGCCCTCGGCACTGATTGCACCGTTCAGCTCAATCTGGCGCCCAACGGCAGCGCGGGCGTCCTCAATGTCACCGTCCTCGATAAAGTCGATGATGGACTCAATGCTCATAGGGGTATCGGCGTTATCTGCCGCACGCTCGGCCACGACGCGCTCGGCGCAAGCGGCACACTCCCCCGCCGACTTGCCGCATACCGGAATACCGTCGAGCGTATGGCACGTGACATTGGTGTGGTGGTCGGTAATCTCGACGACCGCGACATGGCCCCCAGCCGTGGCAGTCACCTTGATGTAGAGGTTGGGCACACCCTCGACAAGCGACACATCGCAGTAACCGGCATCGGCGAGGAGCTCGGACACGCGAGCACGGTCTTCGTCATTAACGCTCTCGAGCACCTCGAGCGCGCTCTTGGCGTCGCCGCCCACGGCACCCAGCACGGCCGCCGCTTCAATACCGTGCATACCACCCGAGTTGGGCACGGTCACGCTCTTAACGTTCTTGATGATATTGCCCGAGCAGGCAACATCCATATGATCGGGTTCGCAACCGAGTGTCTGGCTCGCCAGCGCCGCTGCATAGGCAACGGCAATGGGCTCGGTGCAGCCGAGCGCACAGACAAGCTCGCGGTTCAAGACATCACAAAAAGCGGCATCGCGGATGGAATCGGTAGACATAGGTATCTCCTGCTTACATAACGAACTGGGCTCTCGATAATAGTTAACTCTTTTATTTGATAACAATGCATCAGAAACCGCAACCATGGTTCCGACGGACGGCGCTTAAGCGCAATCTGACGGCATTCATTCATGAAAAGCCGGTCTTGTTGCATGCTAAAGCGTTTGACCAAAAAACGCCCGAGCGTTTACACAAAAGTCGCGCTATCATGCAGTCGAACGCGGTAAAACCTTTAGCAATTCCGCCGCACGGACCAGAGAGGAACCACTCATGAAGATTGGTATCGGCAACGACCATGCCGCCGTCGAGCTCAAGAACATCATTTCCGAGCATCTGAAGGAGCGCGGCTGCGAGGTCGTGAACTTTGGAACCGACACCTCCGAGAGCTTTGATTACCCCATCGCCGGCTACAAGGTGGGTAAGGCCGTTGCCAACGGTGACGTCGATCTGGGTATCCTGATCTGCGGTACCGGCGTCGGTATCAGCCTGGCCGCCAACAAGGTCGAGGGCGTACGCGCCGTCGTGTGCTCCGAGCCCTTCAGCGCCAAGCTCTCGCGCATGCACAACAACACCAATGTGCTCGCCTTTGGCGCCCGCGTCGTGGGCTCCGAGCTCGCCAAGATGATTGTCGACGAGTGGCTCGACGCCGAGTTTGAGGGCGGCCGCCACGAGCGTCGCGTCAATCTCCTCAACGAGATCGACCACACGCGCGGCCTCAAGGTCGTCGACGAGGCCTAAACTACTCAGTGCCACAAGCTAACAGCAGGGGCCCGCTTGGAACACATGTCCGAGCGGGCCCCTTCATAGATTTTGGAATAAAAAGGGCGCCGCGGATGGAATTCCGCGGCGCCAAAGCCACACGCTAACAGCTTTAAGGAGTCAAAGCTGGTTTAGCCAAAGAAGCGCTTGATCTCGATCTCGGCGTTCTCCAGGCAGTCGGAGCCGTGGATCACGTTGGCGTTGACATCGACAGCGAAGTCGCCGCGAATGGTGCCGGGGGCAGCATCAAGCGGGTTGGTAGCGCCCATAAGGGTGCGCATCTTGGAGACAGCGGAGAGACCGGAAACGACCATCTTGACGACCGGACCGCTCGTCATAAAGTCGCAGAGACCGCCAAAGAAGGGCTTGTCGGCCAGATGGGCGTAGTGCTCCTCGACGGTAGCGCGCTCGAGCGTGGTCATCTCCATGCGCTCGATGACAAGGCCGCTGCGCTCAATGCGAGCAACGATCTCGCCGATCTTACGGTCGCGCACGGCGTCGGGCTTAATCATGATGAAGGTCTTCTCGATAGCCATAAGGTAGCCTTTCAAGTAGGTTCGCGCGTGCCCAAGTCCCATTCCGGCACCCGCCTGGACTGCATCGTAACAGAGTTTTAGCTGCAGTTAAACAAAAAGCTGTTTATTGAAACGCTGCAATTTATTAAAGCGCTCCATATGTGTCACTTCTGTTTCGAAGCCCGATTAGAGTACCATCCGACCGCCCATCAACCGCACCGAACCGAGCGGACGGTCGGTTGCCACCTGCGAACGTACCCCCTTCACAACCTGCCCAAAAGTCCTACAGAAGTTCTCGACAAGCTCCTCCCCCAGGGCAACAAAATACGGACGCCCACATCAGCAGGCGCCCGTAAAGCGAAAACGATTTATCAATAAATGGCCAAAGCCGCTTAAGCCAAACCTTACTTTGCCCCGTGACCCATTTCAACGACCTTGGTCAGCGACCCAAACACACCCTCGTCGGCCACGAGCTGTGCCTCGGCACGCTGCAGCTGCGCGGCAACGGCGGCAGGAGCGGTGCCGCCCTCGGTCGTGCGCGCGGCGACAATCGACGGGATGTCGAGCGCCTCGGTAATGTCGCGCTCAAAGAGCGGGCTTGCCTCCTGGAACACCTCAAACGGCAGGTCCTCAAGATTACAGCCGCGCTTCTCGCACATCAGGACCAGATGCCCCACCACGGCATGTGCCTCGCGGAACGGCAGACCACGCTTAGCCAGGTAATCGGCAACATCGGTGGCGGCAAGGTGTCCCACGCCGCACTCGCGCGCCATGGCATCCTCGTTGACGGTCCAGGTCGAAATCATTCCGGCCATAACGGACAGGCACTGCATGAGCGTATGGGCAGTATCGAGCGCGCCCTCCTTGTCCTCCTGCAAGTCCTTGTTATAAGCAAGCGGCAGGCCCTTCATGGTTACGAGCAGCTGCACCAGGTTGCCATAGACACGGCCGCTCTTGCCGCGAATAAGCTCGGCAAAGTCGGGGTTCTTCTTCTGCGGCATGATAGACGAGCCGGTGGAGTAAGAGTCTGAAAGCGTGATAAAGCCAAATTCGGAGCTCGACCACAGCACGATCTCCTCGGAAAGACGCGACAGGTGCATGGCCATGACGGAGCCGGCGTAATGCAGATCGAGCAGGAAATCACGGTCGGAAACCGCATCGAGTGAGTTAGGAATCACGCCCGCAAAGCCAAGTTCGGCAGCCGTCATCTGGCGATCGAGCGGATAGCTTGTACCGGCAAGCGCGGCAGCACCCAGCGGGCAGTTGTCGGCGGCATCAAAGGCGGCCTTCAAGCGTGTAAAGTCGCGCGCGAACATCCAGGAATACGCCAGCAGATGATGCGAGAGCAGCACGGGCTGAGCGTGCTGCATATGCGTGTAACCCGGCAGAATCACCTTGTCGTACTTCTTAGCCGCATCCACCAGCACATGGCGCAGCTCAAGATTGGCCTCCATGAGCTCCTTGGCCAGTGCCTTGACGCCCAGGCGCGTGTCGGTCGCCACCTGGTCGTTGCGCGAACGTCCGGTATGCAAGCGCTTACCGGCCTCGCCGATGCGACGCGTCAGCTCGCTCTCGATGGACATATGGATGTCCTCGTCGTTGATATCGAAGGTAAAGTTGCCGGCATCGATATCCTGTTCGATTCCGGTCAGGCCCTCGGCGATCGCCTGCTCGTCCTCGGCACTGATGATGCCCTGGGCGGCCAGCATCTTGGCATGTGCCTTAGAGCCGGCGATATCCTGCTTATAGAGATGCTTGTCGACCGGCAACGACGCACCAAACTCCTGCGTGACCTCGGCCACGCCCGCCTCAAAACGACCGCCCCAAAGAGCCATGGAACCGTCTCCTTTCTCCAAATACCGAAACAAGCGCCCAAAGCAATGTGCCCTGTCGCTAAAGCGATTTACCAACCGCTAGTTTTGCACATTCCCCACTGCGTGCGGGACCATGTAGCTAATTTGCAAAGAAGTGACGCACCATGCACTTGGCGCCCACGGACTCCCTCCTGAGGTTACCCTGCGAACCGTCAATCCAAGCCTTCAGGCTCATGGGGACGTCCTCGACCTTTGCAGCATCGAGCTCGGGCGCGAGGGCAAGTAAAGCATGCACGACAGCATTGAACATAATGGATACTCCTCATATATATAGGCGCAGAGCCGCCAAATTGATAGAAGGAGCCCCGCCGGACAACCCCGGCGGGGCTCGGACTCAGCCGCAGTCGCGGCATCATATATGCGGGCGGAACGTAGGGGCCACCGATGTTAAGAAGTGTCAGCAAGCATAACGAAAGGTAGGGACCCCATGCGCCCGTTATGTATCACGCGGATGGGCCGCGCGGATACCAAGGAAAGGAAGCCTTAAGCCTGGGCGGCGGCAGAGCTGGGACCCTGGACCTTAGCCCACGTCTTGAGCGACAGCGTATCGATCTCGATAAAGCCGGCGCTGGCCTTCTCGTCAAACGTGGTGTCGCGGTCGTAGGTAGCCAGACCGTAGTCGTAGAGGCTGAAGGGGCTCTTGCGGCCGACGACGTGGCAGTTGCCCTTAAAGAACTTCAGGCGGACGGTGCCGGTCACGAACTTCTGGGTGTCGGCCATAAAGGCGTCGAGCGCGTTCTTGAGCGGGCTGTACCACTGGCCGTTGTACACGGCGGTGGCCCAATCCTGCTCGAGCTTAATCTTAGTCTTGAGCAGGTCGCCCTCGACGCAGATGTCCTCGAGTGCCTTGTGGGCGGTGATGAGCGTCAGGGCTCCGGGAACCTCATAGCACTCGCGGCTCTTGAGGCCCACCAGACGATCCTCAACCAGGTCGAGACGGCCAAAGCCGTTGTCGCCCGAAATCTTGTTGAGGGCGATGACGATCTCGGAGAGTTTCATCTTCTTGCCATCGACGGCAACGGGCTTGCCCGCCTCAAACTCAATCTCGGTGTAGGTCGGAGTGTCGGGCGTGTCCTCGGGATTCTTGGTCATAACCCAGGCGTCGTCGAGCGGCTCGTTCCAGGGATCTTCCAGGTGACCGCACTCGATGGCACGACCCCACAGGTTGTCGTCGATGGAATAGGGGTTGTCGTTGGCACCCTCGGGAACCGGCACGTTGTGGGCGTGGGCATAGGCGACCTCGTCGGGACGGCACTTCAGATCCCACTCGCGAACCGGAGCGATAACCTTGAGCTCGGGATCGAGGGCCTTGACGGCAGCCTCAAAACGAACCTGGTCGTTACCCTTGCCGGTGCAGCCGTGGGCGACGTAGGTCGCGCCAAACTCGTGGGCGACCTCAACAAGCTTCTTGGCGAGCAGCGGGCGAGACAGGGCGGAGAGCAGCGGGTACTTGTTCTCGTACATGGAGTTTGCGGCGATGGCCTTAATCAGGAACTCATCGGAGAACTCGTCGCGCAGGTCGAGCACCTGGCAATCGAGAACGCCCAGGTCGAGGGCCTTCTGCTTCTTGGCGTCCAGGCCGGTCTCCTCCTGGCCCACATTGCCGCAAACGCAAACGACATCGAGATTCTTCTCGTCCTGGAGCCACTTGACACATACAGATGTATCAAGACCACCGGAATATGCGAGAACGACTTTTTCCTTGCTCATGGCTGTTTCCTTTCGCCCTTGGTAGCTAGTTAGAACATCGGTCAGTTGCAAGTCATTTCAAGGTCATATACCGTGCAATATCAGGTTAAATAGCAAAAATCAGCACATACATGCCCTAGAAACATGCAGCAATGTCGTGCTAAAACCCAACGACCTCAAAATGACTCTGTTGAGGCAATTCGCCCCATGCGGACAGAGACGATTGTTATCGTCGTCGGGAAATTGCGCGCTGGCGTCGGATGGCATTGTCTACAGTAGTGATGATCTTTACGAACTGCATCTGCCTCTCCTTTCACCTATCGCCGGGCGCAATTCAAATATCGTAAACGGTACCTTTTCCTCGGTAAGCGG
>USFU01000043.1 GCA_900554135.1 uncultured Collinsella sp.
TACTCCTCCCCTCGGGCGGCGGCCAGCGCCTGGGCCAGCGTAAAGTTGCCCTCGTAGAGCGCACGACCGGTAATGGCACCTTCAATCGCGCCCTCGCCCACCGCGGCAAGCGCGCGGATGTCGTCGAGCGCAGAGATGCCACCCGAAGCCACGACGGGAAAGCCCGCGACCTCGGCCACATGACGATACGCCGCCACATCGATGCCCGTCTGCATGCCGTCGCGCGCGATATCGGTATAGACCAGGTGTTTAAAGCCCAGCTCGGAAAGCTGCGCCACGGCGTCGTCGAGTGCCACGCCCGCGCCGTCACGCCAGCCGTTCACCTTAACCTGGCCGTCGCGCGCGGCAATGTCGGCGACCAGCAGCTCGCCAAAGCCTTGGGCTGCCACCTCGGCAAAACCTGGCTCAGTCACCAGCACGGTGCCCAGCGCAATGCGGCGAGCACCGTAGCCGGCCAGCTCGTCGATGCGTGCAAGCGAGCGAACGCCGCCGCCCACGTCCACGGACAGACCGCCGACGCCGCAGATGGCCTCGATCGCTGCCGAGTTGGCAGCGCACGCGTCCTCGTCCTCGCCAAAGGCAGCGGACAGGTCGACGACGTGCACCCAGCTCGCGCCCTGCTCGGCAAACGAGCGGGCAACTGCCACGGGGTCGTCGGAATATACCTTGCAGCGGCTGCGGTCGCCGCGCTCCAAGCGCACGACCTTGCCGCCGATCAAATCGATTGCGGGAAACAGAATCATCGGCCGGCCCCCTCGACGATGCTCACGAAGTTCTTAAGGATGCGCTGACCCAGCGCAGAGGATTTCTCGGGATGGAACTGGCAGCCCCACACGTTGCCATGGCGCACGATGCACGGGAAGCTCCGCGTATAGTGCGTGCGCGCCAGCACATCGGCGGCATCGGCGTCGTCGGCCACCGCATAGCTGTGGGTGAAGTACATGTTGGCGCCCTCGGCAAAACCGGCAAGCAGCGGATCGGCCGCACCGGCGGGCGTCATGTGCACCCGGTCCCAGCCCACGTGCGGCACCTTCAGGCGGATCGACTCCAAGCGCGTGCACGAACCGCGCATAATACCCAGGCCATCGACCCAGGGACCATCAGCCTGCTCGGAGGCGCTGCCGTCGGCGACCACGCTCTCGTCCGCAGGCACGCCCTCGTTGCCGCACTCAAAAAACAGCTGAAGGCCCAGGCAGATGCCGAGCAGCGGGGTTCCGGCGGCAACGGCATCGAGCACGGCCGCCTCCTCACCGCTCTGGCGCATAAAGGCGATCGCGTCATAGAACGCGCCCACGCCCGGGATGACCAGGCCGTCGGCGTTGCGGATCTGCTCCGGATCGTCCGACGTGCAGGCGGCGGCACCGGCGCGCGCAAGCCCGCGCACGACGCTCGACAAGTTGCCCTTGTGGTAGTCGACCACCACGATCTTCGGTTCGCCCACGCGACCCTCCCTTATCTCATCGTCCAAAACCTGCCAAAAAGGGACAGGTTTATTTTGGTCGGTTAAACGTTCACCCAACACTCGAGACAGCATTTCCGCAGATAAAACCTGCCAAAATAAACCTGTCCCTTTTTGGTAGGTTACAGCGAGCCCTTGGTGCTGGGAATGCCCTGCACGCTGGGGTCCAGCTCGCAGGCGTGGCGCATGGTACGGCCCACGGCCTTAAAGGCGGCCTCGATAATGTGGTGCGAGTTGCCGCCCGCCAGCTCGCGCACGTGCAGCGTGAGCTTGGCATCGCGCGCAAAGGCGTAGAAGAACTCGACGGCCAGCTCGGTATCGAAGCTGCCCACGCGCTCGGTCGGCACGGGCAGCTCGCAGTAGGCCTGCCCGCGGCCCGAGATATCCACGGCAGCCATCACAAGCGTCTCGTCCATGGCAATCGCCGCGTCGGCAAAGCGCGTGATGCCCGCCTTGTCGCCCAGCGCCTGGCAAAACGCCTCGCCCAGCACAATGCCCGTGTCCTCGACAGTGTGGTGCGCGTCGACTTCCACGTCTCCCACCGCATGCACCGCCAAATCAAACAGACCGTGGCGACCAAAGGCGTTGAGCATGTGGTCGAAAAACGGCACGCCGGTCGAAATGTCGCACACACCGGTTCCGTCCAGGTCGAGCTTGACGACAATGTCGGTCTCCCCCGTCTTACGGGTTACCTCGGCATAACGGCCCATCTACATCTCCTCCTTCACCAGCGCGGCAAACGCAGCCAGCACCTCGTCGTTTTCCTGCGGGGTACCCACGGTAATGCGCAGGCAGTCCGCAAGCCCCGGCGCGTAGCTAAAGTCGCGCACCAGGATGGAATACTCGTCGCGCAGACGCTCGCGCACGCGCGTGGCATGCGGCGTGCGCACAAGCACAAAGTTCGCCGCGCTCGGCCACGCCTCCACGGGCAGGCCCTCGGCATCCAGCGCGCGCAGGGCGGCCAGCTCGCGCTCGCGTTCGGATGCGACCTGTGCCACCACGGGCGAGTAGGCATCGCGGGCACGCACGCAGGCAAGCGCCGCCGCCTGGCTCAGCACGTTGACCGAGTAGATCTGGCGAATCGCCGCGAACACGTCGATGACCTCGGGCGCCGCGATCACGTAGCCCAGACGCGTGCCGGCGGCGCCAAACGCCTTGGACAGCGTATGCAGAACCACCAGGTTGGGATGCTCGGCAATAAGGCCTTGCGCCGTGGTGGCCGCGCCAAACGAATCGTCGGCAAACTCAACGTAGGCCTCGTCGACCATGACCATGCCGGGGCACGCATCGCACAGGGCCGCGACAAAGTCGAGCGGCGCCACGTCGCCCGTAGGATTGTTGGGCGAGGTCACGATGGCCAGGCTGCACTCGGGCGCGGCCGCGAGCACAGCCGCTTGGTCGAGCTCAAAGGTCGCCGGGTCGCGCCACACGTCGCGCACCTCGATCTGGCACAGAGACGCAAAGAACGCATACTCGCTAAAGCACGGCGGGCAGTTGAGCAGAATCCTTCCCGCGCCGCCAAACGCCAGCAGATAGTTATAGAGCAGCTCGTCGCCGCCGTTGCCCACGCAGATGTTCTCGCGCGTCACGCCATGCCAGGCAGCAAGCTCGTCGCGCAGGTCGTTGGACATGGGATCGGGATAGCGGTTGAGCGGTGTGGCAGCCAGGGCGGCGTCGACCGCCTCGCGCACGCCGGCCGGCACGGGATAGGTGTTCTCGTTGGCCGAAAGGTTGATACGCGTGGGCGTAAAGTTGGGATCGTAGGGCTCAATACCGGCCAGGTAAGGCTGGACAAGCTCCTTCATACGAGACGTCAGCTCGGCCATATTAGGCCCCCTCGACGACCGCGCCAGCGGCACCGCCCGCAGCCGCCAGGTCCACACCCTCGGCGACCGTCGCGGTCGTATCGCCCGGCCAGGCAACCTTGGTCAGGTCGGCCGCGGCCAGAGACTCGGCACTCACGGCATCCTCGCCCTGCTCCAACACGCGGCGACGGAGAGCGGCGGAAAGCGCGTGCGCCCACAGGCCCTCGGCCTCGGCCAGGCGCTGCGTGGCAGGAGCGTCGGAGAGCAGGCCCTCGGGCGTATAGCAGATAACGCTCGAGCGCTTGACGAACTCCTCCACCGAAAGCGGGTTGGAGAACATGGCGGTGCCGCCGGTCGGCAGGGTGTGGTTGGGGCCGGCAACATAATCGCCGAGCGGCTCGGAGCTCCAAGCGCCCACAAAGATGGCGCCGGCGTTGCGAATGCCGCCGAGCAAGCCCATCGCGTCCTTGCAGTGCAGCTCAAGGTGCTCGGGCGCCACGGTGTTCACGGCCTCGACGGCGGCGGCCATATCGGCGGCCACCACGATGGTGCCCTCATTGTCGAGCGAAGCACGCGTAATCTCGGCACGCGGGGACTGCGCTACCAGAATGTCGACACCTGCCTCGACCTCGCGCGCAAACTGCTCGTCGCAGGTTACCAGATAGCAGGCTGCCAGCGGATCGTGCTCGGCCTGGGCCATCAGGTCGGCCGCGACCACCATAGGCTTGGCCGTGGCATCGGCCAGCACACAGACCTCGGAGGGGCCGGCAACCATGTCGATTCCCACGTCGCCCGAGACAATCTGCTTGGCCGCGGCGACAAAGGCGTTGCCCGGGCCGGTGATCTTGTCGACACGCGGAATGGTCTCGGTGCCGTACGCCAGCGCGGCCACAGCCTGAGCGCCGCCCACCATATAGATTTCGTCCACGCCGCCGAGCTTTGCCGCGGCGAGCGTGTAGGGGCTGATCAGGCCGTCTTTTTGCGGCGGGGTCACCATGACCACGCGCTTGACGCCGGCGACCTTGGCGGGAATGGCATTCATGAGCACCGTGGAGGGATACTGCGCGCGACCGCCCGGCACATAGATGCCGGCCGCAGCGAGCGGGGTCACCTTAACGCCGAGCATCGTGCCGTCCGCACGCGTGGTAAACCAGCTCTGCTCGACCTCACGCTGGTGGAACTCGCGAATCTGGCGCGCGGCCTTCTCGAGCGCGGCGACAAAGGCCGGGTCGAGGCCTTCGAGCGCGGCATCGATCTGCTCTTGCGGCAAACGGAAGCTCTGCAGCTCAACACCGTCAAAACGCTGGCAGTAATCGCGCACCGCGGCATCGCCGTTGGCACGCACGTTGGCCACGATATCGCGGACGGCGTCGACGATGTTTTGCGGCAGCACGCCCTTGCGGTTGAGCTGATTGGTGACGAGGCGCTCCCCGGGAGCAAGTTTGATGGTCTTCATATCGGTATCCCCTATCGGTTGAGGTTGCGTTTGAGAAACGAGAGGCCGGGCAGCGGCACCAATCGGTCCGCAGCCCGGATATGGGGGCGCCCGTGCGCGCTCGCGCTATTGTGCCGAGCCCGCGACGGGCTCAAAATGCTTGTCCTTCACGGCTGCCGCCAGGCGATCGGCCAGGTTGCGCACGCGCGGATCGAGGCGTGCGGCACCCGGGTTGACGAAGAAGCGGGCCGTGCAATCCATAATGCGCCCAGTGATGACCAGGTCGTTGTCGCGCAGGGTCGCACCCGTGGCGGTGATATCCACGATGCGGTCGGTCATGCCGACAATGGGGCCCAACTCAATATTGCCGTGCAGCGAAACGATGTCGGCGTTCACGCCGCGCTCGGCATACCAGGCACTCGCGATGCGCGGGTACTTGGTGGCCACGCGCAGCGAGCCGCGACGGGCATAGTTGCGCTCGGCCCGGCCGGCGCGCCACGCGGGCTCCGCCTCAATAAAGGTGCACAGGCCGTAGCCCAAATCGACGAGCTGCAGCAGGTTGAGGTCGGCCTCAATGAGCGAATCCCAGCCGCAGATGCCGCAGTCGGCACCGCCGCAGCCCACAAAGGCGGGCGCGTCGCTGGGACGCACGATGACAAACTCAATGTCGCCGACCGTGCCCTCGCCGGCACGCGTGTCGCGACCGCGCACGATCAGATGACGGCCGGGATCGCGCAGCTCGGAAACGTCCAAGCCCGCAGCCTCAAGCACGTCGAGCGTGTCGGCCTTGAGCGAGCCCTTGGGCACGGCGATGCGCAACGGGCCCTCGGCGCCACGGCCCACGGCGTGGTCACCATCGGAGGCGGCGTCCTCGGCCGAAGTGCGCGCGGCCTCCAGGCGCTCAAGCGAAAAGGCGAAACCCGCCGCCGGCACCTCGATGCCGTCGCCGAACGCGCCGGTAAAGATGGAGTCGTAGCGACCGCCCGAGCCGACCGGATCGGGCAGGCCACCGGCATAGGCCTTAAAGACCAGGCCCGTGTAGTAATCGAAGGAATTCATGATGGAAAAGTCGAAGGACAGCACCTGGGCGTCCTCGGGGGCCAGACCCTCAACCAAGGCACGCAGCTCGCGCGTCAACGGCGCGACGATACCGGCCGCAGCCAACAGCGCATCCACGCGGTCGAGCACCTCGGCGCCACCGTGTAGGCGCGGCAGCTCGCTAATGGCAGCCTTGACGGCCTCGGACTCGGCACTTTCCGCCACGCGGGCATCGAGGCCCACAAAGTCGTTAGCGTGCACACAGCACAGCGCCTCGGCAGCCAGCTCGCGATCTTCGCATGCCGCGAGCAACTCCTTAAACGGGCGCACGCTACCTGCGATAATTCGCGCATCAGGCAGTGCGAGCTTGCGCACGGCCTCCGCTACCAGCGAGACAATCTCGACATCGCCCGCGGTATCGCCCGCACCGATGAGCTCAAAGCCCAGCTGCGTAAACTGACGCGAACCGCCGGCATTGCGCTGGCACTCGCGGACCACCGGCGCCTCATAGCGCAGGCGCAGGGGCAGGTCGGCCGCACGCATGCGGGTCGAAACCAGGCGCACGATGGGCAGCGTGTTATCGGGACGGACCACCAGCAGGCGACCGTCGTCGTCAAAGAGCTTGAACGGCGTATCCGCGATGCGGCCACCTTCCTCGAGCGAACCCTTGTCCTCGAGTAGTGGCGTCTCGACCGGCAGGTAATGATGCCCCCTAAAACAGCCCTTCACCGTCAGCGCAATCTCCTCGCGCGCCTGAGCCTCCTCGGGCAATATGTCCCGGAATCCCCACGGTGTGGCCGTCATCTGGTGAGCCTCCTCATGCTGTGCTTCATATAGAACAGAAGACCGGCATAGCTCCGCCGGTCTTCTGGGTACTTTAGCATACTAGAGTGCTTGCGGGGAGAATCGTCTCCCTAGGCTCACAGCGTATTCATTTGGAAACATACGGAAAGCGCGTCCCACCTTCCAGCCAAAAACTGGGACGCACTTTCCACTTGAGGCCTCAACCGGAAACGGCGTCCCAGAATAGACGCTCAGAATGGGACACACTTTCCGAAACCCGCCCCATCGGGAAAATGCATCCCGGAATGAGTCTCCAGAATGGGACACGCTTTCCCAAACCCATCCCAACGGGAAACTGCGTCCCGTTCTGAATCGCAATTCCGGGACACGCTTTCCGCCAGAAGCCTCAACCGGAAAGCGCGTCCCGCCTCCCAAAGAGCACCAAGCTAAAAACTGCCGAACGGCAGCTCGACGCCCGCCTAGGCGCCAGTCGCGCGGCGATACTCCGCCATGACCTGGGCATCGGCTGCCGCGGGATCAGCGAAATAGCGCCAGTCGTAGGTCTCGGCCGAAACAACCCCGCGATAGCCACGCGCCACCAGCCTATCCAGGTCGGCCCGCATATCGCGGTCGCCGTCACCCCAGGCGAGATGCGTCGTGCCATCTGCCGCAACATCGACAAAATGCACGTGGGCGACACCATCGCCAAGCAGATCGAAATAATCGTCGATGGTATCCCCCGCCACCGCCATGGCACCCATATCAAGGCACGCCTTGAGCGCCGGATGGTCAACCGCGTCAATCATGCGCTTTGTATCCGCCGCCGAGTTCACGATCATCGACTCAACCGGCTGCAGAGCCTCGAGCACTAGACGAATGCCGCGCGGGCCCGCATGCTCGGCAATCGCACGCAGCATCGAGGCGCTGCGACCCCACGCGTCCTCGATCGGCTCGTTCAAAAATGCCCAGCCGCTCGAGACCATGACCTGCTCGGCTCCAAGTTCTGCCGCGATATCCACAACGTTCTTAAAGTACGCGAGCGTGCGGGCACGCGCCTCATTACCGCGCGCCGCGATATTCCACGGCTTGGGGTTGTTCTGTTCGGGACAAAGCCCCACAATCCGAACCCCATACCGCTGCGAGAGCTCCCTCACCTGCTCGAGCGAATCATAGCCATGGCAATCCACATACAGATGCATCGCCCCCGTCCAAAGCTCGCAGCACGTGTAGCCCGAAGCCGCCGCCGACGAAAAGAACTCCTCCAGGTCAAAATACCGATGGCTGATATTCATAACGGCAAGCTGTGGATACTCCATCTTGTCCACCTTTCGGCAAAAGGGCGCCGCAGCACAGTGTGCGCGACGCCCCCTCTTACATTGTTCTCATTATGACGGATACGCTACTGGACACCAAGCACTCCAAAGAACGCGCCGGCGATGCTCGCGAGCAAAATCACAAGCATGATGAGCAGCGGATTCATCTTCTTCTTAAGCATGAGATAGACGATTCCAAACAGCCCCATCGTGACAAAGCCCGGGAAGATTCCGTTGAGCAGCTCTGCCAGCGTCTGAGCACCATCGCCCGCGCCAACCATGAGCGGAATGTCCACCGTGACCATCTCCATGGTCATGGCGCCGATCACCATGGCGCCCATGATGGAGGCCATCTTGACGATCGTATCCATGATGCCCGACTCCTGGACCTTGCTGATCATGTCCGAGCCAAAGCGGTATCCCACAAACGTCAGCACGTAGCGAATGATGTAGTGGGGAACGTTGAACACTAGCAGGAACAAAATCGGACCGAGAATGGAACCCTGCAATGCTAGCGAGGTGCCAACACCCGTAGCCAAAATTCGCAGCGTGCCCCAGTAGAACGCGTCGCCCACACCGGAAAGCGGACCCATCAAAGCGAGCTTGACGTTGGAAATCGCGCTCGTGTCGAAGTTGTCCTCGGTAGCGTTGACTTCCTCCATTGCGGCGGCAATGGACATGGGAAGCGTCGAGATATACGGCGTGACGTTATAGAGCTCCATGTGGCGCTTGAGCGCCGCCTTAAAGTCCGCATCCTGCGGGTAGAGTTTGCGCAGGATCGGCATGAGGGCCCACATAAAGCCAATATGGCCCATGCGCTCGTAGTTCCAGGAGTGCTCATAGGGAATCGAGCGCCAGAACAGCTTCTTAAGATCTTCGCGGGTAATCAGCCCGTCGTAGGAAGACTCAAACTTAAAACTCATCGAACCCACTCCCAATCGCAGGATCCTCGGTCGCCACTGCGGGCTGCTCCGTCTTTTTCTTCTCGCCCAAAACCGTCATTGCGACGACGATAATCGCGGCGAAGATCGCCACGCCTGTCGTGCTAATGCCAAAGTAGGCAACGAGGAAGAAACCTGCGAAGAAGAACGGCGCCACGGTCTTGTTCATAATCATCTGAGCCAGCATGGCAAAGCCGAGTGCGGGCAAGAAGGCGGCGGCGACATCCATACCGGTCTGAACGAAATCGGGAATGATGTTGAGCAGACTGGCCACGGCATCGGCGCCAAAGAAGAAGGCCAAGGGAACGATCAACAGGCCGCACCAGCTCTGCGCGTAACCGGCGATGAGCATGTTGCGCGTGATGGCCTTGGTGTCTCCGTCCTCGACGTTCTTGTCGATACGGTGCACCAGCAGCAGCATGACCGGCTGGCCCAGAGCCGTATCGAGCGCCAGAACGATCGTGGCGATAGGGATACCCAGGGTCAGCGCCGCCGAAGCGTCCGCGCCGGCCTGCATGGCAAGGGATACACCCAGGATGGTTCCGGAAATCGTATCGGGCGGGTTGTAGGCGCCGACCGAGATGGCACCGACCATGGCAAGCTCCATCGTGGCGCCCATAATTGTGCCGGTCACCACATCGCCCATAACAAGGCCGACCAGAGGTCCGAGCACGATCGGGCGCTGGAGGTAGCTCGTGCCCGTCAGCCACTCGGAATAGCCCAAAAGGGCAATAAGGAAAATCAGGATTGTCTTGATAACCATGACAGCCCCTAACCGATGACCTTTGCGGCGTCAGTCTTCGCATCCGCCGGGATCATCTGAATGAACAGCTCGTAGCCCTCGCCGAGCAGTTCCTTCACGTAGGCCTCGTTCTCGGGCGTAAGGAACACGCTCGTCGAGACCTGGCGGGCGTCCTCGCTAAAGGCGACGTTACCCAGGTTGATCTTCTTAACGCCCATCGCCTTTGCGACGGCGCCGGCCTGCTGAATCGTCTCGCAAACCACGAAGAGCTTGTACTTGTCGGTCACACCGCTCTGGAGCGCCTTGACGGCATCCTCGGTGTTTTTGACGACGACCTTGCACCCTTCGGGCTTTGCAAGGGACAGGGCCTGCAGGCGCAGCTTGTCGTTGAGGACCGTGTCGCTCACCAGCAGGATGCAGTCGGCACCCAAAGCAGAGGTCCAGCTCACGGCAACCTGGCCGTGAAGCAGTCGATAGTCTACGCGAATCATCTGAATCATGATGTGCTCCCTAACGATTAAAACTCATCGAGCTCGGCCTGGCCCAGCAGGTCGTTGACGTACTTGACCTTGGTGTCGTCCGCCTCGACGATCTGACGAATGGCCTCGTCGATCGGGGTGGAATCGGACACGAACAGCAGCTGGATCAGAAGCGGCAGATTCATATTGGTCACCAGATGCGTGTTGGGACGCGTCTGGACAACCTTGGTGAACTCGTTGTTGACGCTGCCGCCAAAGAGATCGGTGCAAACGACGACCTCATCGTCCGAGGCAAAGCCGTCCAGAATCGCTGTGGCTTCCTTGGCCAGGTCCTCGTTTCCGTCGACATACATAGAGAGCGCATGGACGTTTTCGCGCTCGCCGGAAAGCAGGCCGATGCTCTCGACGATTCCAGACGCGAAATGAGCATGGGATGCCACGATGAACTGCCTCATTCGATTCCCCTTCCTAGCGAATTTCGGCATAAAAACGCCCGGACGCATGCGCCCGGGCAGGGTGCTTCTTACATGAGTGGTCAACTATTAGTAGTCGAACTGGTGATAGTAGCGACGGTAGTTGAGGTTGTGCTTGGTGACCGTCTCGTAGTAGGCGGCGAGTCGATCGGTGATCAGCGAGGACAGGATCCACGGAGACACGATGACGCGGAACTCCTCGTCAAGGCCCGGGATGGCGAACTCGGCGGTGTCGATGATGTTGATGTCGGTGTCGCCGGTGACGCCGCGGTTGAGGAAGGCGCGGACGCGCTCATCGAGCTTGCGGTTCTCGTCCTCGCCCATGAACAGGAACACGGGGACGCCCGGCTCCACGAGCTCCAGGGTGCCGTG
>USFU01000044.1 GCA_900554135.1 uncultured Collinsella sp.
GTGGACGGGCGTGACGTGAGCGCTGCCAACGAGGCACAGCTTGTGGAATACCGCCGCGCCGACGTGGGCTTTGTCTTCCAGTTCTACAATCTGGTCCCCAACCTGACGGCGCTCGAAAACGTCGAGCTCGCGGCGCAAATCTGCCCCGATTCGCTCGATGCCGAGCAAACGCTTCGTCAGGTTGGCCTGGGCGACCGCCTCGCTAACTTTCCGGCACAGCTTTCGGGCGGCGAGCAGCAGCGCGTGTCCATCGCCCGTGCACTGGCCAAGAACCCCAAGCTGCTTTTATGCGACGAGCCCACGGGTGCACTCGACTACAAAACCGGCAAGCAGATTTTGCAGTTGCTGCAGGACACCTGCCGCAAGCAGGGCATCACGGTCATTATCATCACCCATAACTCCGCGCTGGCGCCCATGGCCGATCGCCTGATCCGTTTTAAGAGCGGCCGCGTGGAGAGCGAGACGGTCCAGCAAAATCCCGTGCCGATCGAGACGATCGAGTGGTAGCGCCCATGGACCAAGATCGCCAAAACAGCCAAAACCACGATACGGAGCACGCGGGCCGCGACCGGGAGTTCGCGACCTATCGTACCGCCCAAAGCTCAAACGATATGGTGCCGACGGTGTTTCGCCGTGGCATCTACCGCACAATCCGCGGCAGTCTTAAGCGCTTCTTATCTATCGTGGTCATCACCGCGCTTGGCGTGAGCGTGATGTGCGGTCTTAAGGCAGGCTGCGAAGATTTGCGCGATTCGGTCGACGCCTATTTTGACCAGCAGAATGTCTATGACATTAACGTGCAGTCGACCTATGGCCTTACGCGCGACGATCTCGCGGCCATTCAAGAGGTCGACGGCGTCGAGACGGCCGAGGGTATCTACACCGAGACCGCCTACACCGCCGTGGGCACAACGCGCGAGCGCGTGGTCGTGCAAAGTCTCTCCAAGGAGAACATCGATCAGCCGGTGCTGGTGAACGGCGATTTGCCCGAGAGTGCCGATGAGGTCGCGGTGACTTCGAAGTTCCTGAAGGCTTCGGGCAAAAAGCTCGGCGATACGGTGAGCTTTGCCGCCAACGATGCGAGCTCATCGAACCAAAGCGCCAAGGATCAGTTTGCCGATGGGGACTACACCATCACGGCCGAGGTCCTCGATCCCACTGATGTGAGCTCCGACTCGACGGTCAACGCCTTCCGTGCCGCCTCGGCCGCGGACTACAAGTTCTATGTGAGCGAGGATGCCGCGACATCTTCTTCCTACTCCGCGGTCCACGTGATCGTCGAGGGAGCCAAGAGCCTCAACTCCTATTCGGATGCCTACACGGCAAAGATCAATGAGGTCAAGGGCAATATCGAGAAGATCCGCGAGGAGCGTGAGAAGGCGCGCGCTCAGGAGCTGACGGTCGACACGCCGGCAAGCTTGGATGCGGCCGAGCGCCAGGCCGCCATGCTCTTTGGGATCGAGCAGGATAACATCAACCGCATGGCCGAGGGCAGTGAGGAGCGCGTCCAGGCTCAGGCCGAGTTGGACCAGCGCCGCGCCGCCGCCGACCAGCATTTTGCCGATGCCCGCGCCGAGCTTTCCGACCTGGGCGAATGCACCTGGTACATCCAGGACCGCGGTAACATCGCAAGCTACTCGAGCGTTGAGAGCGATAGTTCCTCAATCGAGGCCATCGCCACCGTATTCCCGTTCATCTTCTTTATCGTCGCCGTGCTCATCAGCCTTACCACCGCCACGCGTATGGTCGAGGAAGAGCGCACGCTCATTGGCCTGTACAAGGCGCTCGGCTATTCGCGCGGGCGTATCCTGTCCAAATACGTAGACTACGCACTGTGGGCGTGTCTGATCGGCGGCGTGCTCGGCAACATCATCGGATTTGTGGGCCTGCCGCTGTTCCTGTTTACGGTGTTCGACGACATGTACTCACTGCCCCAGATGCTGCTTTCGTACGACATCGTGTCCTCAATCGTTTCTGTGGCGCTGTTTGCTGTGGGCGTGGTGGGCGCCACGATTATCGCCTGCCGCCACGAGATGGCCGAGACGCCGGCTTCGCTCATGCGTCCCAAGGCGCCGCGTGCCGGCTCACGCATTCTGCTCGAGCGTATCGGATTTATCTGGCGCCGCATGGGCTTTTTGAACAAGGTGGCAGCGCGTAACCTGTTCCGTTATAAAAAACGTGCCTTTATGACCATCTTTGGCATCGCGGGCTGCACGGCGCTTGTAATTTGCGGCATGGGCATTCGTGATACGTCGGTCGCGCTGTCGCCCAAGCAGTACGGGCATATCACGCGCTATGACTTGCTGGCGGTCGCCAATCCCGACGATTTTTCGCAGACGTGCGCGGCATTGGATGAGCGCAGCGCGGCCAAGGATTCCGACGTGACCGTGACCTCGACCCTGCCGATTATGACCGACAACGTCACCTTTACATTTGGCGGCAAGAGCGAGACCGTGCAGCTGATCGTGATTCCCGACGACCGCACGGGTGACTTGGGCGATTACGTGCGCCTGGAGGATGAGTCCAAAGAACCGCTCGCCCTGCGTGACGGGGACGTGTATTTAAGCAAGAGCTCGCAGCTGGTGCTGGGGATTCAGCCGGGCGATACAGCACACGTCCAGGATTCGTCGCTCAATGTTGCCAAGGTCAAAGTCAGCGACATCTCGCTCAACTATCTGGGCAACACGCTTTACATGACGCAGAGTACCTATGAGCGCGCGTTCGGTCGAAGCGCACGCCTCAACGGCGTCTTTGTGCTGCTTAAGGGCTCGTCGGCCGACCAGATTGCGTTTAGCAAGAATCTTAAGAGTGACGGTTGGCTCACCATTTCGAGCACGGCCGAACATTGGCAGAACTACGAGGCGAACTTTGCGATTATCAATTCCGTCGTGGTGCTCGTGACCTTTATGGCGGCGTGCCTATCGTTTGTGGTGGTGTTTACGCTGTCCAACACGAATATCTCCGAACGCGAGCGCGAGCTGGCGACCATTAAGGTGTTGGGCTTCCGTCGCGGCGAGGTGCACCACTACGTCAACAAGGAGACGTTGATTCTCACGGCGATTGGCGCCGCTCTGGGCGTGCCGTTAGGCGGCTTGCTGGCCGAGAGCTTTACCTACATCCTGCAGATGCCATCGCTGTACTTTGACGTTGAGGTCGAGCCGCTGAGCTATGTGCTTGCCGTGGTGCTTTCCTTTGGCTTTACGTTTATCGTCAACCTCGCCACCAATCGTACCCTCAACAAGATCGACATGGTCGGCGCCCTCAAGAGTGCCGAGTAACCTGTCCTGGGATCCAAGTTCTAGCGAACTGCCGACACGCCCGCAGCAGCGTTTTTGCATAAACCGCTCCGCCAAATGCATACTTTGACGGGGCGGTTGCTTTTTGCCCACGGGTACCCCCGGGGGCGGCGTGCAAATTCCGGAGTATTCAGCATCTCGGAGCCCGCGGGCGCGGGAATGGGAGTGCAAAACCACGCCGAAAGCCTTGATTCTGAGCCCCCAGTGCCTCGAGGACCGATCGTTTTTTACAGGATGCGGCCCATAGTGCCTGCCTTTCGCCCAAAATCCAGTATGCAGGCATCCTCGGCTGCTGAATACTCCCAAAAATGCACGCCGCATCCTACCCTATGCACCCGTAGCTACTCTGCGGGCGCGTGGCCTGATAGTAAGTTGCGGTGGAATAGTTCCAGTTTTATGGCCCTGCTATGCCAAACAGGAACTATTCCACCGCAACATATTGAGAGGGCTCTTGGCTGTTGTGCGTACTGACATTTGTCATGAAATGGCAGGCCATTAGGGGTTGCTACTCGTAGTTGCGGTAGGGTTGGGGCAGATTCTAACTAGAAATGGTGGTCTCTACCGGTTGCTCTCGGCATACTCGGCTCATTCGATTACGGTCACCATATGAAAGGAACCACCATGGATCTTGCGATGGCGCAGCGTCTCGTCGATCGCCGCAAAGCTGCCGGGCTTTCTCAGGAGGCGCTTGCCGCCCAGCTGGGTGTGAGTCGTCAAGCTGTCAGTAAATGGGAGCGCAGCGAATCCTCGCCCGATACCGATAACCTTATTGCGCTCGCCGCGCTGTATGGCGTGTCGCTGGATGAGCTGTTGTATGGGGAAGCGGCTAGCGATGTCGACACCTCGGCCGACGATGACGTTGACGCCAATAATTCAGGCGAGTCTGAAGGCGCCGAGCCTTCTACCGAGCACGTGGATTCTGACGGCAAGCCACTTGTCGACATTTCTCTCGCACGCGGTATCCACGTTATTGATCCCAACAAAGGCGAAGAGGTCCATGTTGGCTGGGATGGTATCCATGTGGCTAACAAACGCAAGGGTGAAGAGGTCCATGTCGGGCCGGGCGGATTGCATATCGATACGCTAGAGGACGATGGACACAGCGTACATACCAATGCCGACGGCACCGTCACCGTCGACGGAGAGACCTTTTCGAGCTGGAAAGAGGCACACGACAAGCTCGACCATCATGGCAAGCATTTCCACACCAAGCTCGGTCGCGCATGGAACAAGTTTCCCTTTCCTGCACTTGTCGTCCTCGCCTATCTCGCGCTCGGCATCATCTGCGGCACGTGGGGCATGGGGCTCTTTCTGGTCTTTCTGATTCCCGTCTACTATGCGATGGGCGACTTCATCGACCGACGTCATCTATCTAAGCTAATCGGCAGCGTCTATCCAACAGCCGCCATTGCCTGGTTCCTCTATATGTGGCTTTGCTTGGCGCAGCCCCATCCCGCATGGGTCATCCTCATCACCATCCCAGTTGTCAAGGCACTCATGCGCTGGTGCCGAAAGCAATGGAAACGCCGCAAACAAGCCTAAGCCGCTCCAACCCGTCAGCAATGCTTGGCCAACGCCGCTCGCCCCTTCCAAGTTGCGGTGAAATACGGACTGTTGAGGACCTTGGAGCGTCTAACAGTCCCTATTTCACCGCAACTCACGAATGGGGCGGGCAATTCCAGCACGGGAACTGGCATTTAACTCACTGCATGCCAAGAAAAAGGCTCATCTACTACGACGAACTCGATGGGTCCGACCACACCCATCTTTTTCAAAAATCGGCAAGCTTTCTACCTGCGGTTTTACTTTCACCCTTTTCGGCATGATCGAAGGCATTCGAATCATCGTAGTAATTAGGCGCATTTTGTAGCAAACGGTTCATTCAAGCTCGAACTCGAAGACCGATGGTCCCCTCATCCACGGCTGCAAGCAAAAATACCAAATAGAATAAAAATCGAATGGCTAAGTCTGTTTGGCGAACGGAGACAATATGGGCGAGGTAACTGAAAGCGACTGGAAGCTGTTCAAGGAGCTGCTCCCAAAATGGCAAGAAAGCTATATGGAAATGCTCATCGGCCAATACATCGAGATACTAAACGGCGGCAGCGAAGCGTCTAGTAGATTTTGGGCGCTAGAAGAGCGCATCAATAGGGACAAGCTGTCCTCGGGAGTGCTAGCAAACGATATTCGCCGCAGCACCATGCATTATGAGATTGCCAACTTGCTTTCCGATAACGTGATCACGCTCGACGACCTAGACGGTTTTACCGAAGACATTAAGAGCTACGCACGACGCTGCGCCGGTCGGTAAGAACGCTGGGCGGCATGCGCACCCACCACCACCTTTTTGCATAAAATGACACGCTGAATGCATATTACGACGGGGCGGTTGCTTTTTGCCCACGGGTACCCCAGGGGGCGCCGTGCAAATTTCGGAGTATTCAGCATCCCGGAGCCCGCGGGCGTGGGAGCGGGCGCGCAAAACTGCGCCGATAGCCTTGATTCTGAGCCCCCGGTGCCTCGAG
Organism: uncultured Collinsella sp.; assembly: GCA_900554135.1. Next base: position 5,822 of record USFU01000044.1, read on the forward strand.
GACCGATCATTTTTTACAGGATGCGGCCCATAGTGCCTGCCTTTCGCCCAAAATACAGTATGCAGGTGCCTTCGGCTGCTGAATACTCCCAAAAATGCACGCCGCATCCCACCCTAGGCACCCGCAGCAAGAAGACGAATAGCCTCGGCCTCCGATGGGGGCGGTTCCAGCCGAGGCTATTCGCCGCCGAAGCTGATGCCCAGCGCTTTGGCCTCGCGCACCAGATCGCTCTGGGGGTCGACATACTTGAGCTTGCCGGCGACATCCTCGAGCGGCATGTGGCACATCTTGCCGTCGCGCAGGGCGATCATGTAGCCAAACTCGCCGCGCAGGCAGCCAAGCGCGGCCTCGACGCCGCACTGGGTCGCAAAGATGCGGTCCTGGGCGTCGGGCTGGCCGCCGCGCTGCGTGTGGCCGGGGATGGCAACGCGGGTCTCGCGACCGGTCTTGGCCTCGATCTCCTTGGCGATGTCGTAGACGATCGATGGGCTCGTACGCTCGGCGAGCTTCTTCTTGTACTCCTTCTTGGACAGCGCCGCGTCCTCCTTAGAGATGGCGCCCTCGGCGACGGCCACGATGGTAAAGCGGCTGCCGGTCTCCATGCGATGCTCGATGGTCTTGATGACCTGGTCCATGTCGTAGGGGATCTCGGGAATCAGGATGACGTCCGCACCGCCCGCGACACCGGCGTACAGCGGGATCCAGCCAACCTTGTGGCCCATGATCTCGATAACGAACACGCGGCCGTGACTCGAGGCGGTGGTGTGGATGTCGTCGATGCACTTGGTGGCGACGTCGATGGCGCTCGTAAAGCCAAACGTCATCTCGGTGCCCCAGGTGTCGTTATCGATGGTCTTGGGCAGGGCGATAACGTTGAGGCCCTCTTCGCGCAGGCGGTTGGCGGTCTTGGTGGAGCCGTTGCCACCCAGCATAAACAGGCAGTCGAGCTGCAGCTTATGATAGGTGTGGACCATCGCGGGCACCTTCTCGACGCCGTCGGCCTCGGGAGTGTCCAGACGCTTGAACGGCGTGCGGCTCGTGCCCAAAATGGTGCCGCCGCGGGTGAGGATGCCGCTAAAATCGGCGGGCGTCATGACACGGAACCTGCTGTAGATAAGGCCCTGGTATCCGTCCTCAAAACCGTAGATCTCGATAGGTTCTTCGCTATTGGTCATGAGCGTTTTGACGATGCCGCGCATGGTGGCGTTGAGCGCCTGGCAGTCGCCGCCACTAGTAAGAAGACCGATCCTAAGCATGGTGAATCCTTCCGGGCAAGTTATAACATGCGCATAAGTTTACCCCCGTACACTGTTGATACGGGGGTAAAACGTGTTAGCTCAAATGTATAGAAATGTAAGCAACGTAGAAATGTAAGCAACGTCAGGCGAGCGTAAGGACGACGGCGTCAGCTCCTTACAGCGCGAAGGCGTCGACGTCGCCCCAGTGGTGGCGCAGCGTAATGGCGGCGGCGGGTTCGGTATTGTCAAAGACGACCGACCACTGCGTGTTGCTGGTGATGTCTTCCGGATTGGGCTCTTGCGCCGCAGCGCGTAGGGCTTTCCAAGCGACTGCCTCGTCTTGGGCACCGACATGGGCGTCAAGGACATTGGCGATGGCGACGGCGCGCTCCCTACCGTGGCCCAGCTCGCCGTTCTTTTGGTTGGGGAGCACCTCGTCCTCGTAGCAGGCGTAGAAGTTCGTAACCTGGCGCACGGGGGTCGCCTTGCATGCGCGGTCGGGGTCGCGCGGGTCCCACTCCACCACGCGCGCGTCGCCGGCAGCGTCGTTGATAAAGAAGTGGTAATCGCGTCCGCCCATGGCGTGCATGTCGTAGGCAGAAAGCAGGTCTACGGCCTCCTGCGTGGTGGCGGCACGGTCGAGCACCAGACGGATGGCGAGCGAGGTATTGATGACGGGGCGTTGCGTGTCCTGGTCGCAGGGCTTGGAATCCAGGGTGAGCACGGCAATGGACACGCCGCATTCGTTAACACCGTCGAGCTGGGCAAACGGGCCCATGAGTGCGGCGGCACGTCCGGCGACGGAGTCAAGCGGAGTGTTATCGCCCAGGTTGTTAAGGGCGGCAAACCCGATGGAGGCATAGCTGCCGCGCGGGTGATTGCGCACCAGCAGCGCCGAGGTGTCGTCCTTAAAGTCGTAATTGCGACCGGTGCGCACGCGGCCTTCGGCATCTACGGCGACAAAAGCGCTGCAGGCAAACTGGGGCGCCTGGACATGTGCCGGCACACCGGGCAGCACCTGCGCCACCACGGCATCGATATAGGCCTGGTCGTCGCGCACGCCAGCGGCGATGATGCGGTCGAGGTCGTAGTCGTAAGCGATGTTGATCGCGTACAGGTCATAGCCATCCTCGTAGCCGGTCAAGCGTTTGAGCGACGCGACGGACTTGATTTGCTTGCGGTAAACGATGCCGGCGGCAGCGGCAAGGCCGACGGCGACTCCCGCGGCACCGCAGGCGATGGCAATGTTACGTGGCTTCATGACGGCTCCTCTCGTCCTGTTAGCGTAATTGTCGCAAAAGGAGCGCGGGCATGATGGCTCAACTTGGTGAGCGGCGCGGGATTAAACATGGAATGAAAGGCGCGGCGCTGGCGCGGCGGGGTATGCTGGAGGGGACCATCAACCCAGCGAAAGGGGAGAGCATGACGGATCAGGAAACGCCCGAGCGCGCGCATGTGACGGCCGATGATATTGAGGCCGCCAACGACCTTATCGACTTTATCGAGGCATGCCCCAGCATGTTCCATACGGCGGCGACCATTATGGCCGAGCTCGATGAGGCGGGCTTTACCTACCTGCCCGAGAATGCGGCGTGGGACATCGAGCCGGGCGGGCGTTATTACACGCAGCGCAACACCTCGAGCGTTATCGCCTTTAAGGTGGGCGAGGACCTGGCCGCGACGTGGGGCGAGGACGGCGTTGCCGGTGACTATCATTTTCAGCTCACGGCGTCGCACAGCGATTCGCCGACGTTTAAGGTCAAGGCCGTGCCCGAGCTTGACGGCGCGGGCGAAACGCTGCGCCTGAACACCGAGGCCTACGGCGGCATGATCGACTACACCTGGTTCGATCGCCCGCTGGCGCTCGCGGGCCGCGTGCTGGTGCGCGAGGGCGACCGTATTGAGAGCCGTCTGCTTGCCACCGAGCGCGAGGTCGCTATTATCCCGAGCCTTGCCATCCACATGAACCGCGGCGTTAACGAGGGCTTTGCGCCCAACCGCGCCGTCGACCTTTGCCCGCTCATCAGCGCCGGCGAGCTTAAGCAGGGCGACTTTGATGCTCTGATCGCCGACGAGCTGGACGTTGAGCCCGAGCAAATCTTGGGTCGCGACCTGTTCCTGGTCAATCGTCAGGATGCGCGCATTTGGGGCTGGGCCGACGAGTTTATCTCGACGCCCAAGCTTGATGACCTGGCCTGCGCCTACACCTCGCTGCAGGCATTTTTGGGTGCCGAGAACGCGCGCGACGTCTCGGTCTTCTGCTGCTTCGATAACGAGGAGGTTGGTTCCGAGACCAAGCAGGGCGCCATGTCGACGTTCTTGGCCGACGCGCTGCGCCGCATCAACGGATCGCTGGGCTTTGACGACGAGTCGTATCATCGCGCCCTTGCCGCATCGATGCTCGTGAGCTGCGACAACGCGCATGCCGTGCACCCCAACCACGCCGAGAAGTGCGATGCGCGCAACCAGGTTGTGCTCAACGGCGGCATCGTCATCAAGGAAGCCGCCAACCAGCACTACTGCACCGATGCCTTTAGCCGCGCGGTGTTCCAGGCTATCTGCGATGACGCCGATGTGCCCACGCAGGCCTTCGCCAACAAGAGCGATATGGCCGGCGGCTCCACGCTCGGTAACCTGTCGAACATGCAGGCGAGCATGCACGCCGTGGACGCGGGCCTGCCGCAGCTGGCCATGCACTCAAGTTACGAGACCGGCGGCGTACGCGACGTGATGTACGCCATCCGCGCTCTCACCGCGTTCTACGAGCGAAACCTAACCATCAACGGCGCCGAAAGCGTAGAGCTCTAAAATCGACCAAAATGGGATGACAATTTTGGCAGGTTTTATCTGGGCAAATGCCACAACGCCAACGGCAAGACGGAACTGCTAAGGCTTGCAGATAAAGCTGGCGCCAGCGAAACGTCGCAGGTAGAGCAAAAGTCAGCGAGAGCCCGCCAGGGCGAGCAAGGTGACGTGAAAGAGGAGGGCATAGGCCTTTTGGCCATGCCCGACGATTGAACGTCAGATTGCCGCTCTGGCGGGCTCGCAGCGTCGAGTGGTTCCGGCGTTTGTTAAAACGCCGGAACAGATCCCCTAATGTTCGATCCAGCAGCGAAGCGTCTCGCCGGCCTGCAGGTGACGCAGGTTCTCCGCGGCGATGTCGACGACGTTGTTGAGCGTGGCGGCCAGGTGGAACCAGCCCGAGATATGCGGCGTAATGAGCATGTTAGGCGCATCCCACAGGGGGCTTGTCGCAGGCAGCGGCTCGGGATCGGTGACGTCGACCGCGGCGCCGGCGAGATGTCCCGACTCAAGAGCGGCAACCAGATCGTCGGCAACAACAAGGTCGCCGCGGCCGCCGTTGGCAAAGAGGGCGCCCGGCCTCATCGCGGCGAAGAACTCGGCGTTCGCCAGACCGCGGGTCTCGGGCGTACTGGGCATAAAGGATGCGACGATGTCAGCCTCCGCCAGGCGCTCAGACAGGGCGTCCATGCCGTCCATGTCCTCAAACACAATGGGGTAGACGAGCGGATGGCGCTTGATGCCGCGGACGTGTGCGCCCATGCTGCGGCAGAGCGTGGCGAAGTGGCCGCCGATATCGCCCGCGCCCAGCACCAGCACATTGGCGTTTTTGAACGAGGTGACCGGGCCCAAGTCCTCCCAGCGATGCTCGCGCTGCAGGTCCTGGTAGCCGGGCAGGCGCTTCATCATAG
>USFU01000045.1 GCA_900554135.1 uncultured Collinsella sp.
TGCTGCTGGATTGGCATTGCGTGCATGAGTTTGGGAATGCAGCACGTGCTGGGAATCTGGTAGAGAAGTAGCTTATTTGCGCGCTGCGTGCTGGTGAGCGCATGTCCACGGTGGAGCGATAGGAGCTCTTGCGGGTATGGCTTGTCCGCAGGTTTATAGGTCCCGAAGAGCTCTTATCGCCCCGCCAGGATGGCGATGCGGGGCAACTCATATACTCGCAGGACGGCGGCTTCTGCCCTATAGTGTTTGGTGAGCAATATCGTTCAATTTTGAAACACTCGCCCGCGCGGCCGTCGGTGGCGGCGTGGCGCCGAGGACGGGGCGCAATATGAACAGTGATGCCAAACTGCAAATCTTGATCGAGGCCCTGGCTGCTGCCGGGGCCTCGGCGTTGGCAATCGATGGGCATGGACACGTGGCGATTTCGACCATGGATGATATCGCGCTCGAGCAAGATGTCGCGGTATTTGTTACCGAGCGTCTGGGGCGCGTGGGTGACGGCGCGCGCCTGGTAATGGGGCATGCTGGAATGCGCTTGAGCCTCACGGTGCGTCCGGTCGCCAAGGAATACGGCGCGCTTTGGGTGGTCGTGGTCCGCGAGGTGCACGGTGTGGCGGCACACGCGGGTATTGAGTGGCTTAACGCAGATGAGGTCGAGGCGCGCTACGAGGCAAGCGCGTACGGTGTTATCGAGGGTGCCGCCGCGGTCGCTGGCCCCGTCTGCGAAAGCTATGCCCGCGGCGTGCCCCTCATGTTGGAGGGCGAGCTGGGTGCTGGCCAGGCAGAGATTGCAAAACGCCTCTATCTGGATGGGCCTTATGCCGACGAACCCTTTGTGTCCGTGGCACTTGACGAGCTCACAGATCGCGGCTGGCGCCATCTGCTCAAAAGCTCGGAATCGCCGCTGTTCCAGGCAAGGCTGACCCTTTGTATTGGCGGTTGGCATGCACTTTCGCCGCAGCGCCTGCGCGAGCTTGTCTCTACGATGACCGACACGGCGCTGGCTGCGCGTTGCCATGTGGTGCTGACGGCAAACGACATGCCGGGCGGCAGCGAAAGCGATCAGGCCGCTTTTGTAACCGAGCGCTTAGCGTGCGCGGTAAGTGTGGCGCCTGCGATTGCCGAGCAGGGCGGCGCATCGAAAAAGGTCGCGCGGTATTTGTCATATCTGGCGGGTATCTTTGAAACCACCGCCTCGACCATGTCCGAGGAGGCGGCCTCGACGCTCAATGCCTATCGCTGGCCACGCAACTATCTGCAGCTTCGCGAGGTCTCGGAACGACTCTATATATTAGTAGGGTCGGGTGTGGCGGAGCGCGCGGTGGCGGAGGAGGTGCTCGCCCAGGAGGACGTCATCAAGACCGCAACCTTTGGAGCGCCGACGCTCGACAGCGACCTGTATATCCTGCGTCCACTGGCCGATACCGAACGCGACATCGCGCGGCTGGTCGTAGGCTACCTTCAGGGCAACCGGACCCGCGCTGCCGAGGTGCTGGGCATAAGCCGCACGACCCTGTGGCGCTTGCTGAAGGACGGTGACCGTTAGGCGAGGTGCCCGTGACCGCATGCGACGTGTGTGCTACAGTCCAAAGCAGTAATGTTTCGATTGCGTTACGGCGTGCGGGGGCGTATGGCGGAGACTTCAAAACCAAACCGGACTAGACGGGGCACGGCTCCAGTCAGCCGCCGCACGACGTCCCGGACGTGGGGCAAACACGCGTCGGGATTCGATGGCTCGTTCAAGCGCACCAAATACGGCTATCCTTCGGCAAGCGCCCGCCTGGCCATGCAGGCCGAGTCGTCGCTGTGGGGGCGCAAGCGCGTGGTTGGCTCCAAGCTCAAGCACGATGGAACGCTTGGTTATATTAGCCGCGGCGCGGCTCGCCGCAGCGGGCTCAATCCGGCGGGATGGCATCGCTATGTGCCTATTGCGGTTGTTATCGCCGTCATCGTGGTCGCACTTGCGGCGCTTGGCTACGCCGGCGGTGGAGTCGATCTAAGTGCGATGTTCAAATCTGCCGAGCTCGCGCATGCCGGCACGGAGCTTGTCGAGGGCGCCCAGACCCAGACGGGTGTGGCGCCTCAGCGCGGTATTGTTGCCGCAGCCGCAACAATCGCCGATGCCCAGAAGGACGAGGACGCGGACGGCGAGGTTGGCGAAACCGGTGCGAACGGCGTGGGTTCGCAGGTCACGCCGGTAACGCAAGGCCAATAAGTCACAGAACCATCACACTAAGTCGCTGTTTGGGGACAATGAGTGAGCAAAAAAGCAGCAATGTTGTTTCATATAGAACTCATTAGTCACAATTTACAAAAAAGGGCTATACTACTAGGCACTTAAAGGTCCACAAGCTGCAAGTTGAGGAGTACCTAACATGAAGAAGAGATTCATGGCAGCACTGAGCGTTCTCGCTCTTGCCCTGGCTCTGCCCGTGGCTGCTTTCGCCGCCCCGAGCCCTGCCAACACCACCGCCACCGGCGCCAACAACGTGACCGCCAGCGTTAACAACGCTAACGTCAAGGTTGCTTCCACCACCAAGAACGCTGAGGGCACCCCTGCCAACGCCAACGTGGTCGCTTCCTTTGAGATCACCGAGACCGTCGAGGGTACCGTTTCTGAGTCCAACCCGCTGACCGTCACCTTCACCCTTGGCAAGGCTTACGCCAACGCCAAGGTTACCGTCTATGTCCAGCACAACGACGGTAGCAAGGAGACCCTGAACCTCACTGCCGACAACAACGGCAATGTTACCTTTAAGGTTACCAAGCTCTCCATCTACACCATTGTGGCCGAGAAGACCGCTGCTGGCGCTGCTACCACCGACAACGGTGCTAAGTCCCCGGCTACCGGCGTGAACACCACCGCTGTTGCCGCTGTGGCTGCTGTTGCCGCTGCTGGCGCTGCCTGCGCTTTTGTTGCTCTTCGCAAGAACAACTAGCACACATACGGTTTCAACCGTAAGATTTGAGGACCCGTACTTGTGCGGGTCCTTTTTTTGGCCGATTTACAGGGTAAGGGAACACCATGGCACAGCAGCCGCAGGGCAAGCATATGGAAGTTAAGCATATGGGCGACTCGGACAAAAAGCGTCGCGCCACGATACTCAAGGGCGTTTTCGTAGTGTTGTTGCTGGTCGCAGTCGGCTGCGGCGGCTACGTGCTCTATATGAATCATCTAGAGCAGCAGCGCGCCGAGGAGATGAGTGCAACAGGCAAGCCCGCCACGAAGGTCGAATCAAAGGGCAAGGAGCTGCCGGACAACCCCATCGACTTTGCACCGCTCATTCAAGAGAATGCCGATATCTATGCGTGGCTCTACATTCCGGGTGCGGATATCAACACGCCCTTGCTGCAGAGCACGAAGGACGACCTGTTTTATCTGGACCACGACAAGGACGGCAAGTACGACCCGTATGGCACAGCATTTAGCCAGATGGCAAACGCGCGCGACTTTAGCGATTCCGTCACGGTGATCTACGGCCATGTGAACGGCGGTGTGTTCCACAACTTGCATAACTTTGAGGACGCGGACTTCTTTAACGAGAACACCGAGTTCTATATCTACACGCCGGGCCATATTCTGAAGTACAAGATTGTCTCGGCCTATCAATATGACGATCGCCACATTCTCAACTCGTTTAACTTTGCCGACCCTGCCGTGCGCCAGGACTACTTTAATTCGGTCTGTAATCCGGACGCATTGCTCAAAAATGTACGTGACGGCGTGACACTTGATGCAGATAGTAAGATTGTACAGTTGAGCACCTGCATGCTCGATAGCTCGCAGGGCAACTCGCGCTATATTGTGAGCGGTGTGTTAACAAGCGACCAGGAGACAAAATAGTCATGAACCCCCGTGGCAAGCACTTTATCGATGCGGTGGATCCCGACGAAAATCAAGTAAACAATCCCGAGCAGCAGGTTCGGGATGCGGCGGAGCCTGTCGAGCCTCAATGGGAGACCAAAGGCACTCCGACACCTCAATCTGACGAAAAATCCCAGGGCAAGGCCGAGGCTCCGTCCGACGCATCGGCAAAGACCGATGAAGCTGCGGCGCAGCCTGTTGATGAGGTAGAGTGGCCTTCGCTTGATGAGGCAGGACCTCAGCGTCGTCGACGCTCCAAAGAGTCGATTAAGCGCATCAAGCGCCGCCGCCGTATCCGCACGCTGCTGATCGTGCTGCTCGTGATTGGTGCGGTTGCTGCTGCCGGCTGGGGCTTTGTGAATCACAGCGTGAACCAAGGCAAAAAGAAGATTGAGGAAAAGACCGAAAAGGTCATTAAGGCCAAGGGCGACACCATTACCTATAACGGCAAGAAGTATGCGCTCAACAAGCATATGGCCACGGTGGCGTTTATCGGCTTTGATGGCCGCAATAACGATGACGGTACGCAAAAGGGCCAGTCCGATACTGTGATGGTCGTAGCGCTTAATACCGACACGGGCGAGGCCCGCGGCATTATCATCCCGCGCGACAGCATGGTTGCCGTAGATACGTATTCCAATGGTTCGTTTGCCGGTCAGGTGACCGAGCAGCTGTGCTTGCAGTTTGCCTATGGCACCGATGGCGACAACTCATCGGCGCTGACGGCCGCCGCTGCCTCGCGTGTGCTCGATAACATTCCGGTCGACTATTACTACACGCTCAATATCGAGGGCGTGGCTCCCATTAATGACTCCATCGGCGGTGTGACGCTGGTGCCTACGCAGACCGTGCCGGGCACGTCGGTTGTCGAGGGCCAGGAGACCACGCTGTTTGGTACAACGGCGGAAAAGTACGTGCAGTGGCGCGACACGACGAATCTGACGTCTTCGCTGGATCGCACAGCGCGCCAGGTGAGCTACGTGCAGGCGTTTGCGTCGAAGGTACTCAGCAGTGCCAAGAGCAACCCCGCCATGCTCATCAGCCTGTATCAGGCCATGGGCGACTATACGTGGACCAATTTGGGTCTCGACGAGTTCAGCTATCTGGCGACCACGATGCTTGAGCACGGCCTGACTTCGTTTGATGTCGTGACGCTGCAGGGCACCATGCAGCAGGGCGACACCTTCGCCGAGTTCTATCTGGATCAGGACAACGTAAAGCAAACGGTCGTCGACACCTTCTACCACCCGGTCGACTAATTGGGTCCGCCGTTCGTTAGAACGGCGGAACATACACGACGTTGTTGCGGCGCGGCTTTGCCTCGGGGAGTGTGTCCTCGGCGTAGCCCAGAATGCAGTTGCCCACACCGCGCAGGCTTCCGTCGGCGGGCAGACCCCACTTGGCCAGCAGTTCCAGTCCCTCGGGCGAGTCAAAGACCTCGTGCGCGCGGTGGATCCAACACGAATCGACACCCAGCGCATAGGCTGCGTTGAGCAGGTTGCCCATGGCGAGCGAGCCGTCTTCCAGGTACGTGGGCACGCTGCGGTCGACGAGCACCACCACAACGGTCTTGGCGCCGTAGAAGGGATCTCCCTCGCTGCCCATAACTTGGGCGTTGAGCTGCGAGAGGCGCTCGACGGTTGCGGGGTCGGTGACGGCGACGAATGTGACCGGCTGGCGTCCCATGCCGCTCGGCGCGTACTGGCCAGCTTCGATAATGCGTGCGAGCTTTTCTGCCTCGACGGGGCGATCGCCGTAGTTGCGGCAGCTGCGGCGGTGGATGAGCGCCTCGATGGTCTCCATGTGTCCTCCTGACGTTGGTTTCGATGCCTCGTTCTTACCCGCCGAACCAAAATCGTAATCGCGCAGCCGGCCCCAAACAACGCAAGCTACCAAGTGGAAAAGTTGGTTTGCATAAAACTTCAGCAAGAATGTGACAAACCGGTGGGATGATTAAACGTTTTATCCCGTCTACCCTGCGGTTTTTTACCACTTGCCTAAATGATGCGCGCATAAGCTCTGATAAAGGTTTTACTAAAGGAGTGCCAACGTTTATCAACGCGCCATGGTGGCGCCGGGCCAGGAGGTAACATCATGTTCCAGGCTGGAGATGTCGTCGAGACCGACTTCGAAGGATTTCTGAAGCTGCTGCGTTCCAAGACGCGCGCTTTCGTGTCGATTAACGATCACGAGTACTACATCACGCACACCGATGGCTATTGGCGTGTTCAGGATTGCGAGGCCCTCAACGATAAGGGCCACTTTACTGACTGCTCCGAGCTGGTCAACACGGTCTGCGAGGTCGTCGAACTGCCGTGGATCTGCGGCAAGAGCCTGCACGACAGCTTCTCGGGCGCCACGGTCTACGAGGCCGTCGCTGCTTAGCAGCCAACAATCGATATTCTCTCGCAACCGCCGGCGCCGCCCCCGCGCCGGCGGTCTTTTTTGTCGATATGTTGCATAGGTCGCACGTCTTGCACGGCCGCCCTTGACGATAGTCAAAACTCGGACTAACCTGAAACTACAATTAGTCAAAACTCGGACTACCGAATGGTGGGAGAGATGGATTGCGCGGTTACGTTGGTCGATTTTGACCGGATGCTCAACGGGCTTGACCGTATCTATTCGGAGTTCGCGCGCACCTGCGGTCTTTCGGACTGCGCCTACTGGATGCTCGTCGACACGAGTGCAGCGGGCGGAAGCGTTGCCGTGAGTCGGCTGACAAGTGAATGGTTCTACAGCAAACAGACCATCAATTCGGCGATCAAGACGCTTAGGGCGCGAGGGCTTGCGACGTTGGAGTTTGCCGAAGGTAGTCGTAAGAACAAGGTTGTGCGACTGACCGAAGAAGGCGTGCGGTTTGCCAAGCGCTACGCGTTGCCAGCGCAAAAAGCCGAGCAACAGGCATTCGAGGCGCTCGAGCCGTGGGAACAGCGCGAGATCATGCGCTTGGTCGGTAAGTTCTCCCATGTTCTGAACGAAGAGTGCGAGGCATTTAAACGGCAAGTGGCCGCTGAGAACGAGGCTGACGATAAGAGCGAAGGGGAGACATGCGACTCTTAATGAGGTTTATGAGGCCGTATCGCGGGCTGATTGCGGTGACGCTGTTTGCGGTGCTGATAGATAACGTCGGTACGCTGTTGGTTCCCACGATGCTGGCGAACATGGTCAACACCGGTATTACCACGGGCGATATCGACTATATTTTACACAACGGCCTGTACATGCTTATCGCGACCGGCATGGCCAGCGGCGGCACGGTGCTGGGCTGCTATCTTTCGGCGCGCCTGGCCGCCAACGTGGCCTGCGATATCCGCAATGCCGTGTACGACAAGTCGCTCGAACTCGCGGCTAGCGACTTTGAGCGCTTTGGCACGGGTTCGATGATCACGCGCTCACTCAACGACATCAACGTGATTCAGCAGGCTGTCCTTCAGACGATTCAGTTGGTGCTGCCGGTACCGTTCTTGGCCGTGGCGGGCATCATTTTTGCCTGGTTTATCGATCCTGCCATGGGCACGCTGCTGGGCGTGGTCGTTGCGATCGTGCTGGTGGCGGCGGTCTTTACCGTGGCCAACGCCGCGCCGATCTTTATGCGCCTGCAGAGCTTTATCGACCGTATGAACGTGGTGCTGCGCGAAAATATCGTGGGCGTGCGCGTTATCCGCGCATTTAACAAGGAGCGCCACGAGGAGCAGCGCCTGGACGAGGTGTTTAGCGATTACGCGGCCAACGCCATCAAGGTCAACCACCTGTTTGTGGGTCTCGACAGCTCCAGCTTCTTTTTGATGAACATCGCCGAAGTGGCGGTGCTGTGGGTGGGCGGCAACCGCGTGGGCGCCCATGCCATGCAAATCGGCAGCATCTCGGCCGTGCTGGAGTACGCGATCCTGATCCTTTTCTTTGTGATGATGGCGCAGATGGTGATTCTGACGCTTCCGCGCGCTGCGGCGTGCCTCAACCGTGCGCAGCAGGTGCTCGAAATCGAGCCGAGCATCGTGGACGGCAAGGCTACGCTGGGCGACGGGGCGCCTGAGTCCGCAGATGGGGCCGACGCGGTGGCCGTGTTCGACCACATGTCGTTCCGTTTTGACGATGCCGACGAGGACACCCTGTGCAACCTGAGTTTTGCCTGCCGCCGCGGACAGACCACGGCGATTGTAGGCTCGACGGGTTCGGGCAAGTCGACGGTGGCCAAGCTCTTGTTGCGTTTCCACGATGCCACGAAGGGCACCATTCGCCTGAACGGCGTCGATCTGCGCGACATTTCGCAAGGTGAGATTCGCGGGCATATCGCTTACGTGCCGCAGAAGGCATGGCTGTTCTCGGGCACCGTTGCAAGCAACCTGCGCTTTGGCAACGAGGGCGCGACCGAGGCTGACATGCTCCATGCGCTGGAGGTTGCCCAGAGCACCTTTGTGCTCGACCAGCCCCAGGGGCTCGATACGCCGGTGGCCCAGGGCGGTACGAACTTCTCGGGCGGCCAGCGCCAGCGCCTGGCGATCGCCCGCGCACTCATGAAGCATGCCGATTTATATATCTTCGATGACAGTTTTTCGGCCCTGGACTTTAAGACCGATGCGGCACTGCGCCATGCGCTGCAGGACGAGACGCGCGATGCCGCGGTGCTCATCATCGCCCAGCGCATCTCGACTATTTTGCATGCCGATCAGATCGTGGTGCTCAAAGACGGCAAGATCGTGGGCCTAGGCACGCACGACGAGCTCATGGAAACCTGCGAGGTGTACCGCGCTATCGCGGAATCGCAGATGAAGGGAGGTGAGTAGCATGACCGAGGAGCTCAAGAAGCAGGGCATCGCCGATGACGCCGCGGTTGCAGAGACAGTCGAGGAGACGGGCGCCACGTCCGACCTGGATGAGGCCGCCAAGGCTGCAGCCGCGCGTGAGGCTCGTCGCCAAGCGCTTTACGAGGCAAACGAACGAGCCGAGGATGAGCGGGCTCGAGCCGAGGCGGAGCGCATGCGCGATGTGGACGATGAAGACGAGGACGAGACGCCTCGGGATACCTGGGCGACGGTGCGCCGCCTGTGGAGCGAGGCTGCCGGCGACCATTGGCGCTTCTATATCGTGTTCGCGAGCATTGTGTTCTATGCCATCTTTAACACCGCTGCGCCGGCATATAGCGCCCGCGTGATCGATGAGCTGTGGGGCCACATTCAGGTGGCGTTTGCCAACGACACCACCTTCAACATCACCTGGGAGAATTGCGGCAGGACCATCTTCATCTACTTTATGATTTGGACGGCCGCTGCCTCGTTCTACGCGCTCCAGAGCTTTTTGATGTCGAGCGTGGCCGAACGCCTCAACTTGCGTCTGCGTAACCGCATCGCCCAAAAGCTCAATCGTCTGCCGCTCGCCTATTTTGACGCGCATCGTCCCGGCGAGGTCGTTAGCCGCGCGACCAATGACTTGGACAAGATGTCCGAGAGCATGCAGCGCGGCTTGCTGCAGCTTCTGGTGTCGATCGGCACCGTGGTGGGCGCCGTGAGCGTGATGTTCGTGTTTAGCGTGCCACTTACGCTGGTCTTTTTGTTCTTTACGGCGTTGTCGCTGCTGGTGACCAAGGTGGTCTCGCGTCGCACGCATGACGTAACCGGTGAGCGCCAGGAGTGGGTGTCCAAGATTACGAGTGCGGTCGAGGAAGGCTATTCGGGCCGTCTGGTGATTCGCGCGTTTAACCGCGAGCGTCAGAGCTCTGCCGAGGTGCACCAGGCCTCGAGCGAGCTAGCGCGCGTGAGTGCTAAGGCCGACTTTATGATTAACGCCGTCGGCCCCGCGGTGCGCTTTATCGGCCGCCTGGCACAGATCGTGATTGCGATTGTGGGCTGCAGCATGCTGGTTGCCGGCCACATGACCGTCGGTGTGTTCCAGGCGTTCTTCCAGTTTATCTACGAGGCATCCGAGCCCATGACGCAGCTGTCGTTTACCTTCAACTCGCTGCAGAGCGCGCTGGCGAGTGCGGAGCGCGTGTTCGACCTGCTCGATGAACCCGAGATGGAGGCGGATCCGCAGCCGGGCGAGGCCGCCAAGCTGCCGGGTCGCGTGGAGGGCCGCGTCGCCTTTGAACATGTGCGCTTTGGCTACGCGCCCGACAAGCCGCTCATGCGCGACGTGTCGTTTGCCGCCGAGCCGGGCCAAAAGATCGCGGTGGTGGGAACCACGGGCGCGGGCAAGACCACGCTCATCAATCTGCTCATGCGCTTCTACGAGATCGACGGTGGCCGCATTACCCTCGACGGCGTGGACACGAGCCGCATGGACCGCGGCGAGCTGCGCCAGCAGTTTGGCATGGTGTTGCAGGACGCCTGGTTGTTCGATGGCACCATTGCCGAGAACATCGCCTATGGCTGTCCCGAGGCGACGCGCGAGGAGATTGTCGCGGCCGCGCGTGCCGCTCAGGTCGACTTCTTTGTGCGCACTATGCCGCAGGGCTACGACACGCGTGTGGCTAACGACGCCGAGAGCATCAGCCAGGGCCAACGTCAGCTGCTGACCATCGCGCGCGTGCTGCTCAACAACCCGGCGATCCTCATCCTGGACGAGGCGACGTCGAGCGTGGACACGCGCACCGAGCTCGCCATCGGCCGCGCCATGGACGCGCTCATGCGCGGGCGCACGAGCTTTGTGATCGCGCATCGCCTGTCGACGATCGTGGATGCCGACCT
>USFU01000046.1 GCA_900554135.1 uncultured Collinsella sp.
AAAAATAAGCGGGGTACCACCTAAGCTTTTTTAGCCGTCGATTACAGATCGCGTACTCGATAAACCTTGGTGCTGACAGCGCAGCTGATTACACATAGTGCGAGCGCCAGTACTGCAGTTCCTGCACACAGACAGCCAAGGACGGTGGGATCGGGATTCGCCCCGGCAATCGACATGAGCCAGTTGCTGATGGGGTTGGAGGAGCTCAACGTGGCAATGGCAAGGCACCAGAGCAGGGCAAACAGGCCAACGGATAGGCGCAGCGCCTCCATGTGTCCAAATCGGAAGAACAGCGGCTGCGCCAAAAATACCATCATGAGGGAGATGAGCATCGAGGCTGCCGAGGCTATAGCGATCTCAAAGACCGTCTGTCCCGTCGAGGGGATACCCACGCTGTTGAATAGCGGGATGGAGACGATGCTCAGAAGTGCGGCGGCGCATGCCATGACAGCCGAGAAGACAATAACGCTCAGGTAGCGAGCACAAATAATGTCTTTGCGCGAGAGGGGCAGCGTTGCCCGATAACGCTCCCATCCGTTTTGATTGTCAAAGCCCGCCAGCGAGCTCATGACCATGATGGGCGACATGGCACTGACCGCACAGGCGCCGGCACTTGTGCCAGAGTCGCCGACCGACGTGTTGGCGAGGGACAGCACGACGAATAAAAACAGGCCGACGCCCGCGATGCTCGGGATGAGCGTGCGAACGATGGCGAGCTCGGACATAAAGGCGCGTTTCATTTCGAAGCCCCTTTCAGCATGAGGCGAAGATAGTCATCAATGGTTGCCCGATCGCAGGGAATCTCAGGGAAGGCCTCGAGTGTTTCGCGACGGTTGGGCACGAGCACGTCCACGCTATAGGCATGGTGGGCGGCACGGGCGCCTTCGACGCAAGCCATAAGCTCGGCGGCCTGTGCTTGGGTGCAGTGGGCGATGCCGACGCGGTCGGTAATGTCCTCGCGCGGCAGGTCAAACACAATCGAGCCGTTATCGATGCAGATGACGCGGTCGGCAGCGCGATCGAGGTCGGACGTAATGTGGCTCGAGAGTAACACGCTGTGCTGGCCGTCGGCGACAAAGGCAAGCAGCTCATCAAGCAGTTCCTCGCGTGCCATGGGATCGAGGCCCGCGGTGGCTTCGTCCAAAACGAGCAGCTTGGCCTCGTGGCTGAGCGCGCAGGCAAGCTGCAGCTTCATGCCCATGCCGCGGGAGAGGTCCTTGACCT
The DNA here is from genome assembly GCA_900554135.1 of uncultured Collinsella sp. The sequence goes on from USFU01000046.1 coordinate 1,225, forward strand.
TTGTCTTGGGATCGAGGCCAAATTGGCTGATGAATCCGGCGAACGTTTCGCGGTCCCACGTGGGGTACGCCGGGCCTACGAGCGACTCGATCTGGCCCACCTTGAGCGTGGAGGGGAAGGGGCACGTGTCCAGGACAAGGCCGACACGAGTGCGCAGACAACGCTGCGCTTCATCGGGCGCGTCGGCGCCACAGCGTTGCCCAAACAGGTGCACCTCGCCGGCATCGAGTTTGATAAGCCCAAGCGCGGCTCGAATCGTCGTTGTTTTGCCGGCACCGTTGGCACCCACAAAGCCGACAATCTGGCCGGGCTCCACAGTGAGCGTGACATCACGCAGCGAAAAACGGTCGCTCACACGGCGTGAGATGCCTTTGAGTTCTAGCAAGTTTTGCATGGTATAGCCTTTCTTGCAGATGGCTACTGCATGGTTTCGGGGGCTACCAGGTCGAGCATCTCGTGCAGTTTGTCGCGCGTGACGCCCAGGGTTTCGGCTTGGCTCGCCGCTTTCGCAAGCAACTCTTCGATATGGCAGAGCTGACTTTCGCGCAAGAGTTCTTGGTTGCCCTCGGCGACAAAGCAGCCTTTGCCTTGCACGGTGCAGATAAACCCGAGCTGCTCCAGGTCGGCGTAGGCGCGCTTGGTGGTGATGACGCTCACGCCAAGGTCGCTCGCGAGTGCACGGATGCTGGGGAGTTTGGCTCCCGCAGCGAACGTGCCCGAAAGGATCTGAGCTTTGACTTGCGAGGATATCTGTTCGTAGATGGGCTTATCGCTCGAATTGGATAGGATGATGTCCACAGCGGCTCCTTAGCTGATGGGCTACACGTGTATATAACCGGTAAGCACAGTATATATACACTATGCACAGTTGCGCAAGAGACAAATTCGGATTGTCCGCTCGTTCATTCATCTCAATCTGTAACATCTGGAACCGATTTGGACGGCTACCTGTTACAGATTGAGATTTTGCTGGCGGGCCCCACCTGGTTGTCTCGATCTGTAACAACTGGAGAAGTTTTTGGCTGCTAGATGTTACAGATCGAGACATTGGCCACCCGTCTATCCTTATATCTCAATCTGTAACAGATGGACCCGTTTTGAGTGGCCAGATGTTACAGATCGAGATCTTTCTGGGACGTCCACCTGTTTGTCTAAATCTGTAACAGGTAGAGGTTCAAAAACCGTCTAGATGTTACAGAACGAGACAAACTGCTGCGGAGTGCCGCCATCGACTGCTACCTAGGCCCCAACTGATGAATTTGTCCTGATAGGTGCCCTGCTGCAGCATTTCGCGGCTACAATAGTGCGGTTACAACGACGTAATGCACTCAATGCAAGAAAGGATCCGCATGGCAAGCCTGTCGGATGAAATCTCGTCGCGCCGCACATTCGCGATCATCAGCCACCCGGACGCCGGTAAGACCACGCTTACCGAGAAGCTGCTGCTCTATACCGGCAGCATTCAGACCGCCGGCTCGGTCAAGGGCAAGAGCTCGGCCAAGCATGCCGTCTCGGACTGGATGGACATCGAGAAGGAGCGCGGTATCTCCGTTACCTCCTCGGTGCTGCAGTTCACCTATAACGGCGCCTGCGTCAACATCCTCGATACCCCCGGCCACCAGGACTTCTCGGAGGATACCTACCGTACCCTTATGGCCGCCGACGCCGCTGTCATGGTCATCGACGGCGCCAAGGGTGTCGAGGCCCAGACCAAAAAGCTCTTTAAGGTCTGTACGCTGCGCCACATTCCCATCTTCACCTTTGTGAACAAGCTTGACCACGAGGCTCGCGATCCGTTTGAGCTCATGGAAGAGATCGAGAATGTCCTGGGTATCAATACGTATCCCATGAACTGGCCGATCGGCAGCGGCCGCAACTTCCGCGGCGTGTTCGATCGTCAGACCCGTCGCGTTATCGCCTTTGAGGGCGACGGCCACGCCAACGCCACCAAGAAGGTCGCCGAGGTCGAGGCCGAGCTGGGCGATCCTTCCATGGACGAGCTTATTGGCGAGGAGAACCATAAGAACCTGATGGACGACATCGAGCTGCTCGATGGCGCCGGCGACGAGCTCGACTTGGATGCCGTGGCCTGCGGCAAGCTGAGCCCGGCGTTCTTTGGCTCGGCGCTCACCAACTTTGGCGTGGAGCCCTTCCTCAAGGAGTTCCTGCGTCTGGCCCCGACGCCGCGCGCCTATACCGATACGCTCACCAGCGAGCCGGTCGATCCCTGCCGCGACGACTTTAGCGGCTTTGTGTTTAAGATCCAGGCCAACATGGACAAGAACCACCGCGACCGCATCGCCTTTGTGCGCATTTGTTCTGGTAAGTTCGAGCGCGGCATGGATGCCTTCCACGTGCAGGGCAACCGCAAACTCAAGCTTGCCACCGGTACGTCGATGATGGCCGATGACCGCGCCATCGTGGACGAGGCGTACGCAGGCGATATCGTGGGCCTGTTCGATCCGGGTATCTTTAGCATCGGTGACACCGTGTGCTCCGGCAAGCGCCACGTGCAGTATCCGCAGATCCCGACGTTTGCCCCCGAGATGTTCGCCCGCATTACGCAGGTCGACACGCTCAAGCGCAAGCAGTTCGTCAAGGGTATGGAGGAGCTTGCCCAAGAGGGTGCCATCCAGATCTTCCGCGAGCTAGGCGCCGGCATGGAGAGCGTCATCGTGGGCGTGGTCGGCGTGCTGCAGTTTGAGGTGCTCGAGCGCCGTCTCAAGGCCGAGTACCGTGTTGAGGTTCGTCGCCAACCGCTGCCCTATACGGACATCCGCTGGATCCAGAACGACCCCGACACCATCGATATCCCGGGCCTTTCGCTCACGCGCGACACGCTGCGTGTCGAGGACATGCGCGGCGGCAAGCTGCTGCTGTTCACGAGCCCGTGGAACGTGGATTGGGCAACCGACCACAACCCCGACCTTATCCTGTCGGAGTTTGGCAACGTAGCCTTTTAACGCATCGGCGCGGTGGCCCTGCGAGGCTGCCGTGCCGCTTGCTTGCCTGATGCCGTGTGAGCGGCTATCATACCCACCGTCGTCTCAAGACCGGGGCGTCCGAGCAGTTCGGGTCCGATATCCTGCTCGTTAAACCTAAAACCAAAGGAGTACATAATGATCAAGAAGGTCATGGAGGACTACAAGGTCCTGTTGCGGAGCATTCCCGCGGCAACGGTTTCGCTGTTTTTCGTGAGCGTCATCATGATGAACCTGCTGGCCAACAAAGAGCTTATCAGCCTGCCGTATCTGGCACTCGATTGCGGCTTTGTGGTGAGCTGGGTCTCGTTTTTGTGCCAGGACATGATTTGCAAGCGCTTTGGCGCCAAGGCATCTATCAAAATCTCTATCCTCGCACTGCTGGTCAACCTGGCCGTGAGCCTGTGCTTTTGGGCATGCTCGCTCACGCCCGGCATGTGGGGCGCCTACTACGACACGGGCATGATCGAGGTCAACACCGCCCTTAACGCCACCATCGGCGGCACCTGGTACGTGGTGCTGGGCTCTTCGCTGGCAATGCTCGTTTCTGCCGTGGTTAACTCCACGCTCAACCAGTCGCTCGGCCGCATGCTCAAGAAGAATAACTTTGCGAGCTTTGCCTTCCGTTCCTATGTGTCCACGGGTGTTGGCCAGTTTATCGACAACCTGGTCTTCGCCATCGTGGTGAGCCACACGTTCTTTGGTTGGACCTGGGTGCAGGTCCTCATGTGCTCGCTGACCGGCGCTGTTGCCGAGCTGCTGTGCGAGGTCTTCCTGAGCCCCGTGGGCTACAAGGTCGTGCGCGGCTGGGAGCGCGAGAATGTGGGCTCCGAGTACCTCGAGCGCCACGCAACCGCCTAAGGAGCAAGTATGCGGGTTTTGATCACGGGCGCTTCGGGTGGTATCGGAGCCGCGTGCGTGCAGCGCTTTTTGGACGAGGGCCACGAGGTCGTGGGCTTTGATCTGCTGCCGGCGGCGATCGAACACGAGCGCTACCGCCATCTGATCGTTGATGTCCGCGAGCCGGACTCGTTTCCAAGCGACCTTGAACCCCAGGTAATCGTGAATGTTGCCGGTACGCAGGATTCGGCCGACGACATCGCCGCCAACCTGTGTGGCACCATCAACGTGACCGAGCGCTACGCCTTTGTGGGGGAGGGGCTTGCCGCCAAGCCGGCGCCGGCTATTAAATCCGTGGTCAATGTGGGGTCGGCGAGCGGGCATACGGGATCGGAGTTTCCCGCCTATGCTGCCAGCAAGGGCGGCATTATCGCCTACACCAAGAACCTTGCAAACCGGCTGGCACCGCAGGCCATCGCCAACAGTGTGGACCCGGGCGGCGTTATCACGCCGCTCAACCGTTGCGTGATGGAAGACGAACACCTGTGGAACCAGATTATGGAGCTCACACCGCTTAAGCGCTGGGCCACCGCCCAAGAGATCGCCGAGTGGATCTACTTTGTGGGCGTGACCAACCGGTTTATGACCGGGCAGAGCCTGCTGATCGATGGCGGCGAGGCCGGCCGCACGCAATTTATTTGGCCCGAGTAGGAAACGCGCCCGATGGAAAGCCGTCGGGCGCGTTTTTGATGTATCGATTTTTAGCCGAGGCAAGTCCAGTTGACGGGGGTCGAGCCGTGCTGTTCGAGTAGCCGATTGGCTGCCGAGAAGGGGCGCGACCCCATAAAGGCGGGGAGTTCTGCCGTGGCACGGTTGGCCGAAAGCGGCGAGGGGTGCGTAGAGGCCAGGCAGAACTTGCCGGTTGCCTTGCCCGCACCAGTTGCGACGAGCTTGCCTTCGACCATCTGTTGGGCAAAGCGGCCCCAAGCCAAAAAGACTACCGGTTGGGGCAGCTGGCAGCAGCGTTCGATAACGTAGTCGGTGAGCGTGCTCCAGCCCAGCTTGGCGTGCGAGTTGGCGGCATGCTCGCGCACGGTGAGCGTAGTGTTGAGGAGCAGGACGCCCTGCAGTGCCCATGGGGTTAGGTCTCCCGTGGCGGGAATGGGGCAATCCAGATCGGCTTTGAGTTCCTTGTAGATGTTGCGCAGGCTCGGCGGCAACTTGGTTTGCGTCGCGGGGACCGAGAACGACAGCCCCATTGCCTGGTTGGGTCCGTGATAGGGGTCTTGACCCAAGATGACAACCTTGACCTGGTCGGCCGGCGTGTAGGCGAGGGCATTGAGAATGTCGTCTTGTGCCGGGTAGATGGTCTGCTCGGTACGCAAAAGGGCAATGCGCTCGAGCAGCTGGTTCGTAGTGTCACGTACCGGCTGCGGCGCATCGCCCAACCAAGTTGCTATGTTGCGGTCGCGAGTTGCGGTGTCCATGGGGCTCCTTTATGGCAGATGCTCTGTTGGCATCTATTGTAAAGGCGCACCGGTTGCCTTTATGCCGCGGCTGTATGAAGAGTGGGGTCTACGAGACGTGCTCGGGCGCTCCTGCCATGCGAGCCTGTCCATGTGCGCGGAGGCGCGGAAGCTCGACGGTTGCCGCCATGACGCCGGTGAGGATGAGGGCGGCGCCAAAGAAGGCGATGGGGCTCAGGACCTCGCCGACCAGGAAGAACGAGAAGACGGCGGAGCAGACCGGCTCGAGCGAGAAGGCGAAGCCGGTGGTCTCGGCGGGCACGTGGGGCTGCACGAGCGTCTGGGTGATAAAGCCATAGGCAGAGCAGATGAGTGCGAGCGCGACGACGACCACAATCTCGCCCGGCGTGCCGGGAAGTGTGAAACCGCCAAAGGTGAATGCGGCGATACCCGAGAATAAGCCGCCAAAGCCCAGCTGCCAAACGCCCAGAGCCAGCGGGTCGACATCTTCGACAAAGCGCTTCGCCACAATGATATGGCCGGCGTAGACAAAGGCGGAGAGCAGCATGATGAGCGCGCCCGGGTTCAGACTGGTAAAGTCGGCGCCCGAGAGCAGCAGCATGCCGCAGGTGACGATGGCGGTGCCGACGAGCACTTTGCGCTCGGGGGCGCGACGCAGCAGGGCGGCGTTGGCAAACGGCACGATCACGACCGTCAGGCTCTGTAAAAAGCCGGCAGTGGAGGCAGAGGTGAGGCTAGAGCCCAGGCACATGCAGGTGAGTTCGGTTGCCATAATGGCGCCGATGATGGCGGCGCGAACCATAAGGTCGCGGTTGATACGGAAAGCGCGCTTGTGGAAGAGCAGCATGCAGGCCACAAAGGCGATGATGCAGCGTAGCGCGACGATGCTCGTGGCGTTCATGCTGTCCATGCCGATCTTCATGAGGGGGTACGAAAAGCCCCATGCGACGGGAACGGAAAATGAGAGCGCGATTGCTTTTTTGCGATCCATGGGACTCCTTTTGTTACAGAACGGTTTCGTAAAAAGGATTCTGCTCCCAGATATGGATGTAGTAAAGCGAATGTATCTTCAGTATGATTAAGAAATGCTAATGTTGGCAGAAAAAGCCCTGGCAAAACGTTTTACGGCTGCATTGATGTGGAGGCACAATGGCATCGCGGTATCAGATTGTTTGTATGGTGGTCGATCGCGGCAGTCTTAAGGGCGCGGCAGACGAGCTGGGCTATACGCAAAGTGCGGTGAGCCAGGCCGTCAAGGCACTCGAGCGCGAGCTGGGTACCACGCTTATCGAGCGCGGAAAGCAGGGCGTTTCGCTTACGCGCGACGGCAAGCAGTACCTGCCGTATCTGCGACAGATCGTGACCGCCGAGGCCGAGCTCGAGGGCAAGCGCCAGGAGCTGCTGGGACTTTCCTCGACTGATATTCGTATTGCGACGTTTACCAACGTGAGTCGAACCGTGTTGCCGCGCGTGATCCGCGACTTTGGGGCCCTGCACCCGGGCGTACACTTTACCCTCAAGCAGGGCGATTACACGCGCAACGCCCAGTGGGTGCACGATGGCGTGGTTGATTTTTGTTTTACGGCACGCGGATTTACCGCTGGGCTCGAGAAGCGTGTGGTCTATCACGACGAGTTGGTGGCATTGTTGCCGGCGGCGCATCCGCTGGCGGCAAAGGAAAAGGTGACACTCGCTGACCTAGCGTCCGAGCCGTTTGTGCTGCTGGATGAAGGCGAACAGAGCCTGGTGCTCGATGCATTCGCGGCGCATGGGCTGTCGCCGCACGTGACGAGCGAGGTGACCGACGACTACACCATCATGGCGATGGTGGAGGAAGGCCTGGGCGTGAGTATGCTTTATCGCCGTACCGTTGAGGGCGTGCAAGCCGATATCCGTGTGCGGCCTATCGTGCATGCCCCCTCGCGCGACGTGGTGGCCGCCTGGCGCAGCTGGGACACCATGCCCATCGCCACGAGGCGCTTTATCGACTATATGAGCTCGCATATTGTCAATTAATGACTGGCGTGGCGTTGAGTGCGGTGTTTAGCGGGCTGTCGCTTTGGCTTGGGCGGCGCGATAGGTGCGTGCCGGGTGGCAGAGTAATACCGCCACGACCATAAAGAACGCCGTGGTTCCCAGGCTGATGGGGTAGACCATCATGATGTTCGCAAAGGTGCGGAAGTGCGGGAAGACGCAGAACACCCAGTAGAAGCGGATGCCGCAGACGCAGATCATGGTGATGAGGGCAGGCATGAGTGAGATGCCAAAGCCGCGCAGGTAGCCGGACATGTTTTCGTAGAACATGCTAAAGGCGTACGCAGGGAAGATCGAACACACGCGGATATAGCCGATCGAGACGATATTGGGGTCGCTGTTAAAGAGCGACAGGATCTCGCGTCCCAGGCCGACGATGATGACGATGGTGGTGAGCGCGACGATGCCGCCTTCGACCAGGCAGACCTTGAGCGTCTTAGTGCAGCGGTCGATTTGACGTGCGCCGTGATTTTGTCCCACAAAGGTGGTGCAGGCCTGGCTAAAGCTGTTGAGCAGGTTGTAGCACACGTATTCCAGGCTCATGGCCGCGCTGGAGGCTGCCATGACCTCGGTACCCAGACTGTTGATGGCAGACTGGATGATGATGTTCGCGACGGCAAAGACAGCGCTCTGGATGCCGGCGGGCAGGCCGATCTTGACGATGCGTTTGAGAGCGACGGGGTCGATGGCCAGGTCGCGCGGGGTGACGCGGACGACGGAATCGGTCTTGAGCAGTCGAATAAAGAGCGTGGTGGCGCTCACCGTGTAGGCGATGGCGGTGGCGATGGCCACGCCGGCGACGCCCCAGTGGAGCACGGGGACAAAGATGAGGTCCAGGCCAATGTTGAGGACGGTGGACACGGCAAGCGCTTGGAGCGGCATGCGGGTGATGCCGACGGAGCGGAAGATTGCCGCTTCAAAGTTATAGAGCAAAATCGAGGGCATGCTCAGCAAAAAGACGCGCAGGTAGAGCGAGGCAAGTGGCATAGTCTCGGCCGGAACGTTAAGGGCGGCGAGCATGGGCTCGGCAAAGATCTCGCCCAGCGCGATGACGACAAAGCCCACGAGTGCCATCAAGATCGAAGTGTGGACAGCGCGCTTGACCATGTTTTGGTCATTGCGGCCGATGGCGTTGGCGATAACCACGTTGGAGCCAAGCGACAGGCCGATGAACAGGTTGATCATCAGGCTGGTGAGCGGAACGTTGGAGCCGACAGCCGCCATGGCAAGGGTTCCCTGGTCGCCCGAGAAGTTGCCGATAATGACCGTGGCGATGAGGTTTGATAACTGCTCCAGGATGCTCGTCGCGGCGACGGGAAAGGCGAACAGGGGAATGTTGCGCCACAGCGAGCCGGTGGTCATGTCAATGTGCTTAGATGCGGTTTCAGCCATACGCTCTCAATCTCTTACATGCGCTTCAATGCAAATTTGCGCAGACGATGATACTCCTAATGCGATCAGCCGGTACTTGGGGGGGGAACGTTTCTTTTCTGTCAGCACATAGACTAGTCATTGGGGACGTTCTTAAACGACTGGTTATTCAAGAACGTCCCCAATGACTAGGTGGGGAAGGCGTGCGACAATGGTGGTCGTTGTGTTGTTCGCGCTAAGGAGTTGCCATGTTGTTGTGTCCTGTTTGCCATGAGCCGTTGGTGGATGACGAACGTGGTGCTGCATGCGCGGGTGGACACCGGTTTGACCGTGCGCGCGAGGGCTATCTATATCTGCTGCGCTCGTCCAAGAGCGGCGACTCCATGGGCGA
>USFU01000047.1 GCA_900554135.1 uncultured Collinsella sp.
TATGCCGCGCACGATTCCGGCAAGGTGGTCAATCCCATCTCCATCCAGGGTCAGATCGAAGGCGGCGTGCTCATGGGTATGGGCTATGCGCTTACCGAGGACTGGCCGCTCAAGGACTGCGTACCCCAGGCAAGGTACGGTACGCTCGGGTTGTTCCGTGCGCCCGAGATTCCGGATATCCACGCCATTTACGTGGAGAAGGACGAGCTACTGCCTGTGGCATATGGCGGCAAGGGCATCGGCGAGATCGCAACGATTCCCACGGCGCCCGCCGTGCAGAACGCCTACCGCGCATTCGACGGCAAGCTGCGTCCGGATCTGCCCATGGTGGATACCCCGTACAGCCGCGTTCGTAACCGCGGCTAGGGTAGAGCGCGGACGGTCTTTGTTGACGGGCCGCACGCGCTCAACTTCAACTGCATACGCTGTGCCTTTGGCCCCGGCTTCCGTGCGAGCCGGGGCCTTTTGTTTGCCGAGCGAGGGCTGCCGATCGGAAAGCGCATCCCACAATTCGACTTTAGAACGGGACGCGCTTTCCCAACGGGGCCCCAAGCGGAAACTGCATCCCGGAATCTGGCTCCAAAACGGGATGCACTTTCCGAACTGCTTCTGCAGCGGCTGTTTTGGCTCCGGGACCGCGTCAATCGCATATCTTTATGGCGCCTTTATCCTACACATGTTGTATAACTATCAAATGTGGAATATAACAAAGAACAAAACATAGGCTGAGCGTTATGGAGGATTGAGGTTGAAAGAGAAGCTATTTCGATGGGTCGTGAAGCACCGCAAACCCATCATCGCGTTTTATGCTGTGGCGGCACTGGTATGCCTGTTCCTGCGCCAGTTTGTAGGCGTTAACTACGACATTACGAGCTATCTGCCCGACGAAGCGGCGTCGACCGTCGCTCTGAATACCATGGGTGATGAGTTTGAGGGCGACATTCCCAACTGTCGCGTTATGGTGCCCAATGTCTCGATCGCTCAGGCGCTCAAATACAAGGACAAAATCAAAAAGGTCGACGGCGTCGAGGAGGTCCTATGGCTTGACGACGCGGCAGATATCGATCAGCCGCTTGCCACGCAAGACAAAGACACCGTTGAGACCTATTACAAAAAGAACAACGCCCTGTTTACGGTGACGGTTAATTCCGAAAAGGAGATCGAGGCAACCGACGCTATCCGAGATATCGTGGGCGACGAGGGCGCCATTACGGGCTCGGCCATGTCTAACGCGCTCGCCACCACATCGACCGAGCAGCAGATCAGCATTATCACGGTCGCTGTCATAGCGATTATCTTCGTGATTCTGGTCATCACGACTACCAGCTGGGCCGAACCCATCCTGGTACTGCTGGGCCTGGGCGTCTCGGTGTTTATCAACTGGGGCACCAACCTCATCTTTGGCGAGATTAGCTTTGTCACCAACTCTGCGGGCTCCATTTTGCAGGTTGCCATCGCGCTGGACTTCTCGGTCTTTTTGCTGCACCGCTTTAACGAGGAGCGTGGCCGCCACGGCAGCGTTGCCGAAGACATGGTGCAGTCGTGCTGCCTGTCCTCGGTCGCCGTGTTTTCGAGCGGTTGCACGGTCTGCATCGGCTTTATCGCGCTTGCCGCCATGCAGTTTAAGATCGGCCCCGACCTTGGTCTTGCCCTTGCAAAGGGTATCGCCATCAGCCTGGTATCGGTCTTTACCTTTGTTCCTTCGATGTTCGTTCAGTTCGATGGCTTTGTGCAAAAATCGCAGCACAGGCCCTTTGTCCCGCCGCTGGGTAAGTTCGCCCGTCTGGTGCTCAAGGTCTGTATCCCCGCTGCCGTCGTGATCCTCGCCGTGGTTTACCCTGCGCGTGTGGCATCGACCTCCAGCGATATCACGTACTACTACGGCACTTCGCACATTTTTGGTTCGGATACGCGGCTTGGTCAGGATATGGACAAGGTCAAGGAGGTCTTTGGCAACTCCGATACCTACGTTGTGCTCGTTCCCCGTGGAGAGGTGAGCGAGGAGCAGGCACTCTCCAATGAGCTCAAGGCGCTCCCCGAGGTCAAGTCCATCCAAAGCTATGTTGACGTTGCGAGTCCCTATATCCCCACGGGCATGGCCGAAAAGGACACGCTCGATCTGGTGGAGGGAGAGCACTACAGCCGTTTGGTGCTCACGGTTACCGCGCCCTACGAGGGTCCGAGTACATTTAAGCTGGTCAAGAAGATTCGTTGTATCGCGGACAAACATTATCCGGGTAAGGCAATGCTCGCCGGCGAGGGCGTGAGCACCACCGACCTTAAGGACACCATCACCGTCGATAAGGGCAAGGTCGACCTCATCGCCGTCGTGGCCGTGTTCGCGGTCTTGCTGCTGGCCACCAAGTCGCTGAGCCTGCCGATCATCTTGGTGCTCGTGATTGAGACCTCGATCTGGATCAACTTTGCTGCACCGCTCTACACCGGTATGCACGAGTTCTTCCTCGCCTACTTAATTGTGAGCTCCATCCAGCTGGGCGTTGCCGTCGACTACGGCATCCTGATTGCTGACCGCTATCGTGAGGACCGCGTGACCATGCATAAGCGCGAAGCGCTACTCGAGACCATGGAAGCTTGCACGATTCCTGTTTTGACCTCTGGATCGGTTCTGCTGATCAGTGGCTTCCTGATCCATGCGATCTCGAGCCACGGCGTGCTCAAGCAGATCGGCTGGTTCCTGGGCGTCGGCGTGAGCATCTCCCTAGTCGCCGTACTCTTTGCGCTGCCGGGTTTCCTGTATGTGCTCGATGGCCTCATCGGCAAGACCACGCTCAAAGCTCATTTTTTGCCCAAGGATGCCCAGGATCCGGTTTCGGATACCACCGAGGCATCGGCTGCGGACGGCTCCGCTCAGTAACGTTTTACAAAGCAGTTGGAAGGAATACCGCAATGCATACCCATACCACTGATACCGCTTCGAAAGAGCTCAAAGCCCAACGCGATCTTGTACGTCGTCCCCATAAGCGCATCGCTGCGCTCGCTCTTGCCGCCGGTCTGACCGTGGCCCTTACCGTTCCCGGTGCCGTTGTGTTCGCCGACGGCGTAGGGTCGACGAGCGCTGCCTCGGCTACGAGTGAGCAGATGGCGACGGGCTCCGATAACAGCACGCCGGGATATAAGAAAAACCAGGTCGTATACGTCAAAACCGATGCCGACGGCAATCGCACGGGTGTTTACGTGGTCAATAGCTTCGAGGCCAATAAGGGCGTCAAGATCGACGATGCCGGCACCTATAACAAAGTGACCAACCTATCGACGACTCAAAAACTAACGGACGACAGCGGGTCGGTTGCCGTTACGGGCCAGGGAGTGCAGGACTTTGTCTACCAGGGCGATCTGGACAAGAACACTCAGATGCCGTGGAACGTCACCGTGGCATACCAGCTCGATGGCTGCGATATCGACGCCAAGGATTTGGCGGGCAAGAGCGGCAAGCTCACCATGAAGCTCAAGGTCGAAAAGAACGATGACTATACCGGTGGCGATTATGCCGATAACTACCTGGTTCAGATTACCGGTCAGCTTAAGGATGCCGAGGCACACGATATTGAGGCTGAGGGCGCCACGGTTGCTGCCAACGGCTCCAACACGCAGCTTACCTACATGGTGATTCCCGGCAGCACCGGAGACTACACCATTACGACCGATGTTGAGGATTTTGAGTTTGATGGCTGGCAGATTGTCGGCGTGCCGCTGAATCTTGCCATCGATGTGGACTCGAGCAGCATGGATACGAGCCAGCTCGTGGAGCTCTCAAACGGTATCGCTACGGCCAACAGCGGTGCTGGCCAGGTTGCCGACGGTGCCAAGACGCTCGCGGCCTCGCTTGCCACGGCCAATACCGGTGCCGGCACGCTGTCCAGTGGCGCCGCTGCGCTCGCGGCGGGTACGAGCCAGCTCAACGCGCAGGTTCCCACGCTGGTCGAAGGCGTGAGCAACCTTAACGCCGGTGCCGAGGGGGTTAATGCCGGCGCCGCGCAGCTTAAGGGCGGTGCGTCCGATCTTTCGGCGGGCCTTTCCAAGCTGCAGGGGAGCGCACAGCAGATCTCGGGCGGCATAAGTGGAATTGCCGCTGGGTCCGATACGTACGTCAACGCGCTGACGCTGGGCAAGCAGGCTCAGGAGGCAAACCTTGCCAAGGCGCAGGCTGCGGTTAAGACGGCCCAGGACGCTGTGACCGCTACGTCGGGCAATGCCTACAGCGCGCTGTACGGGCCGCAGGGTCTTACGGCGGCGCTCAGCGGCGAGGGGCAGTACCTTGCCGGTGCACAGCAGGCGCTCGGCGGGGCAAAGCAGGTCGCGAGCGCTATGGGCAACGACGCGGCAAAGACTAACGCCGAGAGTGCAAAGGCTGGCGCCGAGAGCGCCGCTGCATCTATTGCCGCTGCCAAGGCGGCGGTCGCCGATGCTCAGACTGCGCTGGATAACGCGTCCGATCTCGAATCCGCCAAGGCTGCGGCAGACAAGCTAAGCGAGGCTACGGCACAACTGGATGCCGCCACCGCAAGTGCCGGCAGCGCTGCTACCAGCGCGGGTGCCGCCGCCAAGGCGGCATCGGGCGCCGATGCGACGGGTCTTACCGCGCTTCTCGATTCCGCATCCAAGGCCGTTGCGGGCGCGCAGGGTCTTAACACGCAGGCGTCGGAGGGCCTTAAGGGTGCCGAGCCCATGTTTGGCACGCTTACCGATCAGGTTACGACTTTGACCCAGGCGGCCGGCGCCCAGGGTGGCGCCCAGGGTGCCGTCACCGCGCTCGATAGCGCCATTCAGGGCTACACCACGGTCCAGGATGGCCAACAGCTGAGCCTGGCCGGAGCCATCGCCTATATGAACAGCGCGATCAACCCAGCAGGCCCCACGGCCGCGAACCCCGGTCTTGTCGCCGGTGTTGGCTCTGCAGCAACGGGCGCAGGCCAGCTGAGCGATGGCGCCACGGCCCTTGCCGCGGGCACCGATCAGCTTGCTGCGGGCACACAGCAGCTCAACGGCGCCACGCCCGCGCTTGCCAACGGCGTTTCGCAGCTCAACAACGGTGCGGCGCAGCTCAAGACGGGCGCTGCGAGCCTTGCCAGCGGCATGAATCTCATCTCCTCGGGTGCGGGCGCGCTTGCCAACGGCACATCCGAGCTCGGCAACGGCATGCAGGAGCTTACCGACCGAACGAGCAATCTCGATACTCAGGTCATCGACACCATTAAGGACAAGATCGAGGAAATGCTCAACCCCAGCTTTACGCCGACGGACTTTGTTAACGGCGAGCAGGGCGGACATATGAATCGCGTGCAGTTTGTCTATATGACGGGCGCGATTAGCAAATAGGCAGCCGCGCCCTTGTGGCGATTGGCATCGATAGCAAGTTATAAGGGGGGGGGCCGTCGGGCATTGTCTCGGCAGCCCCTCTTTGCTGCCAGCGGCTACTTCGCGTCTTTGCAGAAGCTGTGACGCAGGATTTGTGTTTGGAAGGAGACGCGCTTTCTGCAAGGGGCGGTGCGCGGAAACTACGGCCCGGATTCGATGCCTAGAACGGGACGCATTTTCTAGCAGAAGCCTCCCGCGGAAAGCGCGTCCAGGAATCCGGCATGGCGCCGCGCCCCGCATTTGTGTCCGCGCGGGTGGCTACGCTTACTGCAACGTAGTCATTCGTGGAAAGGACGGATGCCATGTCGATGGATAAAGCTGGTTATGTGAGCGTCGGTGCCGAGGTCGAGGACGAGGTCATGCCCGATCGCGTCGTGTTTAACATCTGTTTTGGCGGAGGCTTCGATACCAAGGAGGCGTGCCTGGACGACTACAACAAAGATCGTGCCAAGGTCGCCGCGGCGTTAGCGCCCTTTGGCCTGGATGATGAGCTGACGTGCCGCGGCTACAGCTGCTACGCGCGAACGACGCGCAGAAAGGCGACCGTCATTGGCTATAGCTACCGTGCCTACGGTACGATCGCCGCGCCGATCGACGTAATAGATGTCGCGGCAGTGTGGACGGCGCTCAACACCTGTGGATCGCGCGCTGACATGGGAGTTGGTTTTGACCTGGCCGACCAGCGCGCTGCCGAGGATGCCCTTATCGCTCGAGCCGTCGAGCGAGCTCGCGGCAATGCGCAGGCGCTCGCCGCCGCTTCAAGATCAAAGCTGGGCGGCGTCAAGCACATTTCGTACAACAGCCGTTTAGGCGACATAGATCGATTTTGCTATGCCAGCGCGGACGGCGTCGCGCTAGAGGCTCCTGCGGGATCTGGTGATTTCAAAGCGACGGTGCTGGAGCCGGAACCCATTGAGGTCGAATGCTCCGTCGACGTCGAGTGGTGGTTGGAGTAGATGGGCGAGCCTTGGGACCTCGTAACCGAAAATCCATTTGTTAAACCTGGCGCCCGTGGGTACAAAAAAGTTGGCGCAGCCCAAGTTGGGATAGCTGGGCAGTGCCGTTACTTTGCTTAAGGGGTCAATGCCTTAATGGTGTCGACCCCTCTTGTTTTGCTTCGAACGCTGCTTAAGCGCCTCGGAAAGTCAGATTTGTTGAGCAATAAATTAGATTACGCAAATGGTTGATTGCATGGGGCGGGCGTCAGTCATTTGTCTGGCCATTATGGCGCACGGGCCTTTGATTCGTCTTCGACGCACGTGCTATTCGCGAAAAGTGTCAAAATCAGGCAGTTAAAAATACGGAAAAGTGTCAAAGACAGCACTACGAAACTACGGAAAAATGTCAAAGACAGCACTACGAAACTACGGAAAAATGTCGAAATATACACCTCAAAAGTCCGGAAAAGTGTATCCTTGTGCTAAATAAGCACGTAATAGGGGGTGCGCTCATGCTGCAGAGAAAAGCAAAGGCACAGTTTGAATCTTGGCTTGCCCTGTCGCCCAACAAGGCTCTTTTGGTCAAGGGCGCACGTCAGGTGGGCAAGTCGTATCTGGTCAACGCGTTTGCAAGCGAATCGTTCGAAAATGTCGTTACGTTCGACCTTATCGCCGATACTTCTGCGCGCGATTCGTTTTTGGCGGCGAAAAGCGCGGACGACCTGCTTATGCGCATGTCCATCGCCGCGACGCAGCCCATGGTGGCCAACAAGACTGTCGTGGTTATCGATGAGGTGCAGCGATGCCCCAATGTGGTGACGTTTATCAAGTACCTCGTGCAGCGCGGCGATTTTCGCTACATCCTTACCGGATCGCTTCTCGGCGTTGAACTCGAGGGCATTGATTCCTTGCCGGTGGGTTTCGTCGAGCAGGTCCAAATGTATCCCCTCGACTTTGAGGAGTTCTGCTGGGCAAATGGCGTTGCCGCCAACGCGTTCGACATGCTCCGAGGCTGTCTTGGGGACGAGAAGGAACTTCCCGACTACCTGTATGATCGTCTGCTCGACCTGTTCCACCAATATGTGGTGGTGGGCGGTATGCCCGATGCGGTCAATGCTTTCTTGGCGACGCGCAACGTTGACGAGGTGCGAAAGATCCATCGCGATCTTCATGCTCTGTATCACGACGACATTGCAAAGTATGCCCCGCCGGAGCTACGCTTGGTTATTCGCGATATATACGATTTGATTCCCAGCGAGGCCGGCTCCAAGAACAAGCGATTCAAGCTGTCATCGATTAGCGGCGTTAAGCGCTTTTCGCAGGTGACGGATCATTTTCTCTGGTTGTCGGAAGCGGGCGTTGCGCTTCCCGTCTACAACGTGACGGCACCCATGGCGCCCCTTTTGATGGGTGAGCAACGGAGTCTCTTTAAGCTGTTCTACCTGGATACCGGAATGCTCATGTCGTCGTATTCAAAGAAGGTTGCGCAGGGCGTTTTTGATGGGGAAGCGGAAGGCGCCTTTGGCATGAATATGGGGGCGGCATTTGAGGGCTTTGTCGCGCAAGAGCTCAAAGCACATGGATTTAGACTGCGTTACTTTACGTCGAAAAAGGTCGGCGAGCTCGATTTTGTTGAGGAAACGCTCGACGGGGAGGTGCTCGCCATCGAGGTTAAATCGGGCAAGAGCTTTAAATCCCATGCAGCGCTCGACAATGCACTCGCGACGAAAGGCTACGGCATCGATCGTGCCCTGGTACTTGCGGAGTGCAACCTACACCGCGATGGGGACGTGCTGTATCTGCCTATCTTTATGGCGGGCTTTTTGGAGCCGTAGCGCGTCGTTGGCTTTTTTGGTCGCCCCCAGCCCTCTCTACTCGTCGTCCCCGTCGTTGGGGTCGCCTTTGAGGGTGTTGATATCCAGATGCTCGTTGTCGTTTTCTTGTTGCTGCGTTGCCGATTCGGATGCGGTGGGGCCGCGGAACAGCTGGAATCCCTCAAACGCGATCACGCCGAGCAGTGCCACAACAATGACAATAAAGGCAACCTTGACTGCTTGCGGAAATTCCGAGAAACGCAGCGCCTTTTCCTCGGCGTAATAATCGGCGAAGCGCTCTTCGCCCGTGCTTTTGGTATACGCCGGCGCGGACGCGGCCTCCGGGTCATATTCCGGTGCAGGCGTGGCAGCGTACGGATCGTTGAGATAATCGCTCGATGCGGTGCCATAGTCCTCGGTCTCGATGCGACCGTTGCCAGCATAGTCATCGGAATAATCGGAATATGTCGCACCGCCCTCATAGTCCGCGGCGCTCGTGTTGGCGGCAAAAAGCGGGTTAACTGGAACGTCGAGCGCCGGCATGCCGGTAGAGGTCTCATCCAGATCGGCTGCAGCCCAGGAATCGTAGGCAACCTGACGGGCAACGGGCTCATCGAGCCTTGCGACCGGAGGCTTGCGTGCCGCAGGAACGGGCAACTGCTGGGCGTTGTACATAACGGTGCTGTCGGCCGATTTGCCCTGCGTCGCTGCAGCGAGAAATGCCGCCGTCTCGGACGGGTCGCTTGCGGGGCGGGGAGCGGGCGTGGGCGCCGAAGTGGGTGCGGGCGTAGGCGCGAGCGTCGAAACAGGCGACTGCGCAGGAGTCGGCGCAGGTGCGGACTTAGGCGCAAGTGCGGGATTGGGGCTTGACGGGCGAGCCCCACCGCCCATGAGTTCGTCGGCGGTCCACGGGCGATCATCCATCACGTCGTCAAGGCTCAGTGAAAACAGGTCGTCTTCACCCTCATCGAACATGCGGTGCACATGTCCACCAATTGCCGGAATCAATCCGCGACCGGTGCATGATGCCTTGCTCAACGCCATTCTGTTCCATCCTTTCGAAATACCAATGACATCGATTATATGGAACTTCCCAAGCTGCTCGGTCTTGGATTCGTGCTTTCCAGAACTCGCGCCCAAAAGGGGAGGGGCAATCCAGGCGAGTGCCTACTTGTCGCCGGCCGCCGCCTTGGCCTCATTGAGGTAGCTATAGAAGCTGTACTTTGAGATGCCAAAGAACTCGCAGGCGCGCTCGCTCGACTTGGAAATGAGAAAGGCGCCGCGACGGTCGAGGTAGCCAATGGCACGAATGCGCTCGTCTTTGGTCATGAGTGCCGCGGGCTTGCCCACAAACTGCTCGCACTCGTGCAGCAGGTCCTCGAGCAGATCGCCGATGTTCTTGGTAATAGGCTCGGGCTCGGTATAGCCCGTGCCGCCGGTGCCGGTAAAGGCGTCGAGCGAGCGCTCAAATGCCTTCATAAGCGTAATGTCAAAGTTGATGCCCAAAATGCCGACGGGCTTGCCCTCGTCGTTGCGGATAAAGATCGTCGAGGACTTGAGCAGCTTGCCGTCGGTGGTTTTGGTGAGGTACGGCTCGCGGTCGCGTACGTCGGTGGCACCCTCGTGCATGGACTCAAACACAATGTGGCTGGGACCGTCGCCCAGCTTGCGCCCGCTTACGTGGCCGTTTTCGATCACCACGATAGAGTGGTCAACGTCCTCGGTCTCCAGGTCGTGGACGACAACTTCGCAGTTGGGGCCAAATTGCAGCGCCAAACCGTGTGCGAGGCGCTTGTAAAACTCAATCTGTGCGGGGGTCATGGGTGCCTTCCTAAAAATTAGTTTGGGCACACTTTGCCATAAACCCCACTTGTTCGCAAATAGCGAAGGTGTCGCTGCGTTATGTGACCGTTCGGCGGCGAAAAGGTACCGATTACGGCAACAAACAATTTGTTAGATTTTCCAATCAAAAAGTGTGATAGAACAGTGCTAACAAACTTTTTGTTTGGCATCCACATAAAAGTTTAGCCGCATGAATGGGAATGGGCTGGAACGCGTATGCGGGGGCCGGCAAGAGAGGACTTAAGGAGTTCACCGTATGGCCGATAAGATCCAGTGGGCGAGCAACACGATGCCCAAGAGCGATGACAAGCACTTGGGAATCATGAGTCTCGACCACGTGAAGAAGGCCCGCGCCTTC
>USFU01000048.1 GCA_900554135.1 uncultured Collinsella sp.
TTCAGATGCCACTATTCTAGCGCAGGTCAAGACTATAATCAGCGAGCGTTGCCAATCGGCCCCCAAACGGCAACCGATCAAAAAGGGCAGGTTTATTTTGGCAGGTCAAACGCTTTACCAATCAAAAATAACCTATCCCTTCCTGGCGGGTATTAGGCCGCGGCGCATACGCTGCCGAGCAGCTCGCGCAGAGGAGACCCAATACCCTCAAGCAGTTCGGGAGCGATAATGGCAAAAACGGGAACCTCGCCGGCTCCCACGACGGCAGGCACCTTGCCCTCCGAGACAATACATCCATAAGGGACAAAACCGTCCTCGCCGGCATCGAGCGCCGCCATGCGACGGGCGAGCTCGCGCGCAAAGCCGGCAGTATCGGCATCGCCGATCGCCAGGACAAAGTCCACGCCTTCGTCGGTCGCCAGGGCCACGGCCTCGTCGATCAGCTCGTCTCCCCCATCGCCAACCGAGCCGCAGCGGAAAAGCACGCGCTCGAGCAGAGCTCGATCAACCGAGCCGAGTGCCGCCGAAACGAGCTCATCGCGCGTATGCTTGTCACCGCCCAGCACGACCAGCGCCTTGGTGCCACCGTAGTGAGCGACCAATCGTCCGCACCAGCGAGCCACGTCTCCATCCGCAACAAGGCGCGTCGGCATACCAAACCCATAATTGACCATCTTTCCCACAACCCTTCCGTGCGTATAGGCGGTATCAATCGTTAGGCTCATGCTACGAAGCAAGGTTTTCCGAGCTGTTTCGCACTCTTTAGAGCTGCGTTAAAACCCGATCCAACCGCACGGCCATACCTACCAAAAGGGGCAGGTTTTGACGGTGTCCGGACGAGCGGCTATTATCGAACATGTATTCGATAAGAACATGTGTTTGATGGGAGGACGCGTGGGGCACGATCGTCACACCTATATCTGCATCGACCTCAAGACGTTTTACGCTAGCGTCGAGTGCGTTGACCGCGGGCTCAACCCGCTCACCACCAACCTGGTCGTTGCCGACGAATCGCGCGGGCGCACGACCATCTGCCTCGCCATCACACAGGCCATGAAGGACCTCGGAATCCATAACCGCTGTCGCCTGTTAGAGATTCCCGACGGCATCGACTACATCAAGGCCGTACCGCGCATGCAGCACTACATGGAGGTGTCGGCGCAAATCTACGGCATCTATCTGGAATACGTGAGTCCGCAAGACATTCACGTCTATTCAATCGATGAATGCTTTATCGACGTGACACCCTATCTGGACCTCTATCACACCGATGCGGAAGGCTTCGCCTGCATGTTGCGCGACGAGGTCCTGGCGCGCACCGGCATCACGGCGACGGTCGGCATCGGCCCCAACCTATTCCAGGCCAAGGTGGCACTCGACATTACCGCCAAGCACGTACCCAGCCGCATCGGCATACTCGACGACGAGACGTTCCGCAAGGAAATCTGGCCTCACCGCCCCATCACCGACATCTGGGGCATCGGGCCCGGCGTGGCAGCACGACTCGAAAAATACGGCGTCTACGATCTGATGGGCGTCGCCGCACTCGACGAGAACCTGCTCTACGACGAGCTCGGCGTCAATGCCGAGTATCTTATCGACCACGCCTTCGGGCGCGAGCCGACAACTATCGCCGATATTCAGGCCTATCGCCCGCATGCAACCTCAACAACCACGGGGCAAGTGCTCTCGAAGGGCTATGCCTACGAGCAGGCCTACACCGTCTTGCGCGAGATGGTCGACAACGCCGTGCTGGATTTGATCGACAAGCACGTGGTGTGTGACAGCATCTCGCTCTTCGTGGGCTATGCAAACGAGCGCGCCGACATCCGACGGCTCGACGCCAGCGGAACGGCGCAATATATAGACGGCTGCGGGCACCTGCGCTCAAGCACATCGAGCATCGAGCCCGCCGCAACCGCCGGCCCCGAACTCGCGCCCCGTGCGCCCAAGCCCGTCCAGCGCGATGACGAACGGCGGCGCTTGGTGCGTGAGGCGCAGGCAATCGATGGCATCTTTGTGGGAGAGCATGGCGGCAAACCGCGTGGTGGCTATGCCGCACTCTTTGCGCACTCTAACGCCTCGCGAAAGCTGCCCGAGCGTACCAATTCGTTTAAGAAGATCATGGGCTATTTCGATGAGCTCTGGGCGCAGACCGTCGATCCCAAACGACCGGTCAAACGCATCAACCTGGGCTTTGGCAACCTCATGCCCGAGGAATTTGCCACCATCGATCTATTTAGCGATGTCGAGGCTGACGAGCGCGAACGTGACCTGGCCCGCGCCGTGCTGGCCGTGAAGGGCAAATATGGCAAGAACGCGCTGGTCAAGGGATTAAGCTTTACCGCCGGTGCCACCGCACGCGAACGCAACGATCAGGTAGGAGGACACCGTGCCTAAACCCAAGCAGCAGCCTGTGCGGCCGCCGACCGCCTTTGAGCGTTTGGCAGACCCCGAGGGAAGGCGTCGCGCCGCCGACCCCAAACTCACCGCCAATGGCGCGGCTCGCGCCAACCGCGCCGCACAGTTTATGCCCTTTGCGGCACTTACGGGATATTACGAGTTGGTACGCAAGCAAGAGATTACCGTCGAGCCCAAATGTGAACTCACGGAAGAAAAAGCCCTCGAGCTTTCGAAAAAGCTCGAGGGCCTCAAACGCGGCGACTTGGTGCGCGTCACCTATTACGATACGTACGGCTATCGTAGCCGCACGGGCATTCTCGACGAAGTGTTACCCGCATTCAAGCTGCTCAAACTCAGGGATATCGCCATCAATTTTGACGATATCCAAGGCATCGAGCTGCGTGGTCGAGCCTAGCGACGAGAACGCTTGCGCAAGACGAGGGCAACGCCAAGCACTGCGGCAGCCGCAACCAGCAATCCCAAGACCAGAGTGAGGGTCGAATCGCCAGCGTGAGGCAGCGAGCCGTCCTTCGGAGTCTTCTTAGTGGTCGTCGTGACGGTGGTCGCGGTGCTGCTCGGCTGGCCGTTGCCGCCCGTCTGGCTGCCACCAGGCTGATCGCCGCCACCCGGCTGCGAAGGATCGGTGGGTTCCGTCGGATCCGGAGTACCGGGATCAATCGGATTCTCCGAATTCTCCTTGCGCTGGATCCAAACCTGGCAACCATAGAACGGGTTGGCGGTACCAAGGCACAGACCCTGGTTGGTCACCGCAAAGGTGCGCAGACCATGGTTATACGGATCGTTAAAGCCATTGGTCGTCAGCGTTGTAAAGTTCACGCCGTCCTCGGTCACATACATATCAAAGCCACGCTCGGCATCGCGAAGGTAACACATGCACGTAAGCACGCTCTGCAGCTTCTTGAGATTCTCCTCGCTCAGCAGCTTATCGAGCGCATCCTGAATATCGCTCGGCAGCTCGGTGCCATAGGCATCCTCGTACTGCTGCTTCAGGCTCTCATAGCTATCGAGCATGTCCTGATACTGGTCGGCAAAGGACTTGAAGTACGCGATCTCGCTATCGATCTTCTGGACATAAGCGGCGTCGTCTTCAACGTCCGCGGACATCGTCGCGGTCTGATCGCAAAGATCGTCCGTGGCATCCTCTAGCGCATCGTTCAGGTCACCAAAGCCCTTAGCAACCTCGGTCTTCTCGTCGTCGACCTCGACGGCCTCAGCCTTCTCGCCATCGACCTCGACGGCCTCAGCCTTCTCGTCATCGACCTCGGCGGCCTCGTTTGAATCATCGTCCGCAAGCGTGTTCACGGGAACGATGGGGTCGTCAGGCGATTTCTTGTCGAGCAGGTGATTGAGCAGGTCCCTAAGGCGCTGAACCTGAGAGGCCCACTCCTCGGGCGTCATATCGATAATGTCGCCATTAGAGAACTGGCCGATCGGCTCAAGCAGGCTCGCGGTATCAAAGGTACCGATATACAGCTTGCCGTCGAACTTCTGCATGCGCCAAATGTACTGGTTCTCGTTTCGGCCAAAGCCCGAAGTCAGGCCGGAAATACCGCCATCGGGGAACATGTCGGTGCGATCGCCAACGACGAGCTCCATGTTCTCGTCCTTGTCCATGCGATAGATGTTGACCGACTGCTCAAGATTGGCATTCACAAACGAGCAGTCAACGCCGCCCATGCTGCTCTTGCCGCCCTCTTCGGTGTTTGATTTGTTGAACAGGATGCGCTCGAGAGCAATCTCCTCGTCGTTGTATTCACCGATATAGAGGTAGTCGTTGTAGACGATGAGGTTGGCAGCGCCAGAACGGGTACGGGCAGGATCGATGCCAAAGCAGTACCTTGCACCGTCCGCCTCCTGGTCGCCGACAATCGGAGTCCACGTATAGCTGCCGTCGGCGTTCTTGTCGCCACGGACCATGGCAAACGACTGCATGGAATTATCATCGGGAGCGTTCTCGGGCGTACCGGTGCAGATGGTCGCATAGAGATGGCCATTGTACGAGACCATATCCCAAATGGCACCGCCGTAGATGCTGTCCTGATAGCGAATCGCCGGATAGCCAAACAGCGTGCCCGAGTTGGCAATCTCGGTGAAGCTGTCCTGGCCCTTCGACGGGTCAGACGACGTCAGAATTGTCGACACAAAGTTACCGGCCGCGTCTTTACCCACATTACTGATGACGAGCTGGCCATCATGGACACACATGCCGCGGATACCGGTTGAGATGCCCTGCTTATAGGCAGCACCGTAATCCTGCATGCTCGAAAGCCCCTGATAGACAACTTTGTACTCATCCGTCTTAGGATCGATCTCATATACAGCAGGCAGGCCGCTTTTGCCGCCATTGGTCCTGACGCTGCCGCAGAAATAGAGCTTGCCCTTATAGCTCACGGCATTGCGGAACAAAGGGCCAACGCCGTTGAGCGATTCAGAGAGCAGCAGCTTGGTCTCACCGGTCTTGGTATTGATCTTGACCAAGATGCCGCCGCTGTCCTTGTCGGCCGTGCCGTCCTCCTTCTGCTGTCCATAGAAGAAGGTGCCGTTAAACATGGCCTCCAGCGTCAGGCGCATGGTCTCGGCATCAAAGGAATCGCCCAGAGTGCCGTTCATGAGCGTAAGCGTGTTGCCCATCGCCGCATAGCAGGTGCCCACATAAAGCCAGTCACCATAGCTCGCAGCCGCCCAAGTGTAGCTCTGGCCTCGATCGCCTTCGTTGTTGGCCGTGTTACCATCGGCGCCCGGAACGGCAACGGCACCGTCACCCTGGTAGTCGACGATGCCATCCGGCTGCGACGTTCCTACCGTAGGATGCGAGAGCTTCTCAAAGGAATACCCATTTCCCGCATTGTAGGTAACGGCACCCGATGCGTCTTCGGCGTGCGCCGGCAGCGGCGATACCAAGATAGCGGCAAGCGCTGCCACCAAGCCAAGTGCTCCCACTCATCTCATAAGGTTATAGCCTCCCCTGTCCTAAAGCCCAGTTTTAGCATTCTTCATTTCTGTCCACGGTTAATTGCAATCTGAGCACAGCAATAATCAGCGTATAAATATACACCTGTAATTTTTTGGACGGGTTAATAGATGCTCGATTGGTAGCGAATTCCGCGCAAACCGTCACCAAACTCCACTTTTGCCGCATCTAAAGGTTATTTTTGCGCAAATTTTTGGATGCCGATAGTCACCATGGGCAGGAGGCTGGTACCCACCGGAGAGGGCACGCCTACATTTTCATAACGTAATAGCCCGCACCCCTCACCGCCGTCTCGAGTGTGTCGCGATCAACCGGGCGCTTCGAGCGTACGCGCGCTGTGTGGTCCGCGTACGTTACCGTTGCCCACACGCCCTCCAGCGCATTGAGGGCATTCGTCACATTCCGGGCGCAGCCGTCGCAGCTCATGCCGCCGATAAGCAACTCATCGCTATAGGGGTAGTGGGACGGATCGGTATCCGCAACCACTACTTTCTTGGCCTTCTTGCTGCTCGCGCCATCACTGCAACAACTCTTCCCGTGTGTCGAAGCGGCAATGCGACGCAGTCCAAAAAACATGCCGACGGCAATCACAGCCAGCACGATGAGATTCGCAGGGTTGAGCAAGTCACTCATGCGTTCCCCTTTCAAGTAGCCCTATCTAGATACCCCCATGGGGTGTCCCCATCTTAACCCAAAATCATGTCCGTTCGGTCAATTAGTTTCCCTCTTCAAACTTTTTAGTTGACCATGGCTTACTTTCGTGTATAAGTTTTCCTAGGCTAACAGTTTAGATCCGTAAGGAGCGCCGTGACTCGAACCATAGACATCCCAACGTTTCAGGCAGCAGTCGTGCGCAACTGCTCTCCCACGCTCGCGGGCATCAAGCCGGCATCGCTCTTTACCTATCCCGGCGTCTACGCCCATCAGGATGGTTCGGGAGCGACCGCACCAATCGCAGATCGCCGTGTACGCCTGCTCAACGTTATCGCCCAGTGCAATCGCGAGCTTGACCCGCTCGGCATCCACCTGAGTGTTTTGGTCTGGCGGCCCTGCGGAGCGCTCGTATACGCATATCGGCCCAATAGCCTCGCCACTTACCTTGCTGACCCGCGCGCCAAAACGGCACTCGCCAAAGAGGGCTACGACACCGACAATCTGCCATTATGCCTTGCGCACCTGGCATCGCGCATCACGCTCGCAAGCAATAACGCCGCGGAATGCGCATGCGGCCAAACCCGATGCGCATTGGACCATCAAGCCAACTGCAGCAAAGACTGCACCTGCGAGTTTCCGCACGAAATAGGCTACTTCCTTGGATATCCCTACGACGACGTGCATGAGTTTATCGTCCAGCGCGGCGAGAACTACAAGGTCTTTGGGGCCTGGAAGGTCTACGCAAATGTCGAGCAGGCGCTTGCGACGTTTGATGCCTACCGTGCCTGCACCCAATACTTCACCTTTGTCTATCAACAGGGCTGCACCCTGGGACAACTTGTCCAGGCAACCCGATAGAGCATACAAAACGCGGCCGCACGCCGCACAACCGAAAGGAAAACATATGAGCAAGATCGCCGTCGTCTATTGGAGCGGCACGGGCAACACCGAGGCCATGGCAAACTTTGTCGCCGAAGGCACCACGTCCGCGGGCGCCGAGGCCGAAGTCATCCCCTGCGCCGACTTCTCCGCAGACAAGGCCGCCAGCTATGACGCCATTGCCTTCGGCTGCCCCGCCATGGGTTCCGAGGAGCTTGAGTATGACGAGTTCCAGCCTATGTGGGACGAGGTCAAGGAGACCCTCGGCGATAAGAAGGTCGTCCTCTTTGGCTCCTATTCGTGGGCCGAGGGCGAGTGGATGGACAACTGGAAGGCCGACGCCGACGAGGCCGGCGTCAACGTCGTAGATTCCGTCATCTGCTACGACGCACCCGACGACAAGGGCGAAGCGGCCTGCCGCGCCCTTGGAGCCGAGCTCGCCTAGCGGCAATGAGCTCCGCCCGCAACGCGCTCTGCACCAAAACACATTCGCGTCCCAACAAAAACGGGAGCTGAATCACACCCAGCTCCCGTTTTCTGCTATGTCAGTCATATAAAGCGGCTACGAGATATTGCCCAAGAACGCCTTGGTGCGCTCGCTCTTGGGGTGGTCGAAGACCTCGCTCGGCGTACCCTCTTCCACGATAACGCCGCCGTCCATAAAGACCACGCGGTCGGCGACATCGCGGGCAAAGCCCATCTCGTGCGTCACCACGATCATGGTCATACCGTCACGTGCCAGGTCGCGCATGACACCCAGAACGTCGCGGACAAGCTCGGGGTCAAGCGCTGACGTGGCCTCGTCAAAGAGCATCACGTGCGGATTCATCGACAGGGCGCGGGCGATCGCCACGCGCTGCTGCTGACCGCCCGAGAGCTGGCTCGGCATAAAGTCGATACGCTCGGCAAGGCCGACCTTGGTCAGCTCCTCGACGGCGATCTTCTCGGCCTCTTCCTTGCTGCGCTTGAGCACCTTTTGCTGCGCGAGCATGACGTTCTTTTTGACTGACAGGTGCGGGAACAGATTGAACTGCTGGAACACCATACCCAGGTGCGTGCGCACCTTGTTAAGGTCGACGCCCTTGGCGCACACGTCCACGCCCTCAACGACAATCGAGCCGCTCGTGGGATGCTCTAGACGATTGATGCAGCGAAGCATCGTCGACTTGCCCGAGCCCGAGGGACCCAGGACTACGACGACCTCGCCCTTATGCACATCCAGATCGATATCGCGCAGGACCACGTTATCGCCAAAGGCCTTCTGGAGGTTCTTGATGCTGACGACAACCTCGTTCGAGTTATTGATTTCGCTCATGATAGGACCTCCTTACAGACCGGCGATGTGATCGGCGGGCGTCGCGACGACCTGTCCGGCGCTCTTGGCGGGACGCTTCTTCTTAGTTTCGGCCGTGCCCAAAAGCCTCGCCTCAAGACCGCTCACCAAGCGCGCAAGCGGCAGGGTAATGACCAGATAGAACAGGGCGGCAACCACATACGGCGTGATGGAGCCCGTCGTGGCCACGATGGTGCGGGCGTTCATGACGATCTCGACCACGCCCACGGCCGCGAGCAGCGACGTATCCTTGTAAAGCAGGATAAACTCGCTGGTCAGCGTAGGCAGGACATTGCGGAACGTCTGCGGAATCATAACGTAGAGCAGCGTCTGGAAGGCATTCATGCCCAGCGAGCGAGCGGCCTCGTTTTGGCCCTTGGGGATCGACTGAATACCGGCGCGGAAGATCTCGCACAGGTAGGCGGACGAGTTCATGGCCATGACGATGACGCCCAACACATAGTCGTCCACCTTGACGCCGGCAAGCGGCAGGCCAAAGAACGCGATGTAGATCTGCAGGAACGCCGGCGTACCACGGATGATATTCACATAGATGCCGGCAAGGCAACGAAGGATGCGCGACTTGGAGATGCGCATGAGCGACAAGGCAAAGCCAAAGGGAATTGCCAGCGGAAACGCCACGAGCACGATCGAGAGCGACATGAGGAAGCCTTTGAAGACGATCGGCAGGCTCTGGACCAAAATGACCGGGTTCAGGAACAGGCGAAGGAACATGTTGGAATTCCATGCCTCGACCCACGGCTGCTCCTTAAGGTCGGCCAGGAAGTTATCGAATGCCGTCACGCCCTTAATCTCGACGGAAGGAATCTTGGAGATCTTCTTGGTCGAACCATCGGCCAAAGTGTAGGTGCCGCTAAAGGCCTCGTCGCCGCCCTCGACGGGGAAGGTCACGCCGTAGACCTCGACACGGAAATAACCGCCGGCGGGCGCCGTCTCACCAAAATCGATCTTGAGCGTCTGACCATCGACCTTGCACGTGGGCTTCATGGGCGTACGGTCCATAAGGTCATCGCCCGAGAGCATCGTCAGACGCGTGTCGTCCGCACCAAAGGTCGTGCCATCGACAAACGTCAGCGAAAGACCGCTCAGCTCCTCATCGGCATCGGCCTGGACCTCCCAGGTGATACGAGTCTCGGTGCCACCGACCACGTCGCTACCCGAACCAGTATTGGGTCGGGCGGTGATCTTTGCGGTCTCAAGTGCCTGAGCAGTCGAGGGCACGCAGGCCCCCGCGCATACCAGGGCGAGCGCCACAGCCAGGGCACAGGCCAGCTTTTGGAGCATCGAGGGCAGTGGATGGCTCTTGCCCATGGCTCCTTGGTTCAATCGAGACAAGGTGGCTCCTAACGTTTAAGTTGCCGACATAACGGGGCGGGATGACGCCCATTCAAGAAACGCAAAGGCCCTCTCCGCCAAAACGGAAAGGGCCCGCGCGCAATCAAGTAGTTATTTTACTTGATATTGTACTTAGCCATAAGGGCGTCAACGGTACCGTCATCGGTCAGGTCCTTGATGGCCTGGTTGACGTCGTCCTTGAGCTTAGTGTTGCCCTGGTTGATGGCGATGGCGTACTCCTCGCCGGTGCTGATCTGCTTGATGGTCTGGCAGGTGTTGAACTG
>USFU01000049.1 GCA_900554135.1 uncultured Collinsella sp.
GTCGCCGGTATCGATGGCGACCC
Organism: uncultured Collinsella sp.; assembly: GCA_900554135.1. The sequence goes on from USFU01000049.1 coordinate 24, forward strand.
GGCCAACCTCTACTATGTCCGCTTGCACCAGGATATCCGCATTCTGTGCCGTATCGTTCGCGAGCTCGAGGGCATCGATCTTACCCGCGTGTATGTGAACGGCGCATCGCAGGGCGGCGGTTTGGGTATTGCGACCTGCGCGCTTAACAGCGAGCTTATCAATCGCGCGGCCATCCTCTATCCCTTCTTATCGGACTTCCGCCTGGTTTGGGATCTGGACGCCGACGATATTGCCTACGAGGGTCTGCGCTATTGGTCGCGTTGGTTTGACGAGGACTCGACTCGTATCGAGGAAGCCTACGCCAAACTGGCGTACTTCGATTCCAAGAACTTTGCCCCCATGGTCAAATGCCCCGTTCTGTTTGGCACGGGCACGGCCGATATCGTCTGTCCGCCGGCAACGCAGTTTGCGGTGTACAACAGCCTGTCCTGTGACAAGCGTCATGAGTTCTTTGAAGGCTTTGGCCACGAGGAGATTCAGGATTTTGACGATCTGATCATTCCGTTTTTCTGTGAGGAAGGGGAGGCTCATGTCTAAGTGCGAGAGTAATGTTGACGAGCTGATAGTCCCCGGGCTCGTGGGAATTCCTGGAACGGTTTCGTCAAGGCTCGCAGAATATCGGGACTGGCACGGTGATGTCCAAGCAGATGTTTCTGATTTAGAGACATGCGCTTCGAATCTTGAGATTCAAGGCCTGGCCATTACGGCGATTGACTTTGTTAACCCCTGCGCCCGCTACTCGGAGGTTTCCTTTGAACTCGGTGACGATGCGGTCCACGCTCGTTTGATTGAGCCTGTTGGTCGTGCCCGAGTATCTGAGCGCGTGCCACTGTGCCTGATGTTCCACGACATCGATCGGCCTGTGCGCGGTTGGCATCACATGACGAGATTTGCCGCCATGGGGTATGCCGTCCTCGCGCTGGATGACGATGTGGCTGGTGCGGACGACCTGCAGCAGGGGATTACCTCGCCTGCTTTTGTCGAGCGCGTCCGTTGGGGCTGCGCGTTGGCGAAGGTCGCGCGCAATCTTGATGGCGTGGCCCCCGACCGCATCTTTGCATGGGGCGAGGGCCTTGGCGGCGGAGTCGCGCTGGCGGTTTCTGCTCTGGACGAGCGGGGCCTTGCCTGCACGGCGGTTGCCAATCCAATTCCCGGTGGCCTCGAGGCGCTGTCGTCTCGGGTGCGCGGATCGGTGCTCATGGGCACATCGCTCATGGATGCCGTAAGCGACCCCAAGGGCCAGTTTGCCGTATTCAACGGTTTTGAGTGTGACCGGAGGCATATCATCTATGCCAAATACGCTCACGAGCGCATCAATGCGTTCGAAAACGAAGTCGTCGACTTCTTTAACCAAACGTTCTACCCGTGTTCTTTGGCCTAGACGGCCTGGACACTGCCAACAAGAGTGGGTGGCATAGGGCCGCTCGCCAGACAACTAAGGAGATTCTTGTGGCAACTCAGAAATTCACCGGCGTTATCCCTCCCGTCGTTGTTCCCGATACCGAAGACCACCAGCTCGATGTTGCCTCCTTTGAGCGCAGCATCAACCGCATGATCGATGCCGGCGTCGATGGCCTGTTCTTCCTGGGCTCCTCGGGCGAGGTCGTCTTCTCCACCGACGAGCGTCGCCGTCAGATCGTCGCCGAGGCCGTGCGCATCGTCGATCACCGCGTTCCCGTTCTGGTCGGCATCATCGACACCGAGACCGAGCGCATGATCGAGCACGGCAAGGTCGCTCAGGAGCTGGGTGCCGACGCGCTTGTCGCCACCTGCCCGTTCTATGCCCTGCAGGGCATGACCGAGGTCGAGGAGCACTTCCGCATCCTGCACGAGGAGCTCGACCTGCCCATCTTCGCCTACGACATCCCCGTGTGCGTCCACACCAAGCTCCCCTGGAAGCTCCTTGCCAAGCTCGGCGCCGAGGGCGTCCTGGCCGGCGTCAAGGATTCCTCGGGCGATGACATCTCGTTCCGCTACCTCGTTCAGGAGAACGAGAAGAACGGCCACCCGATGAGCATCCTCACCGGTCACGAGGTTGTTGTCGACGGCGCCTACCTCGGTGGCGCCGACGGTTCCGTCCCGGGTCTCGCTAACGTTGAGCCCGAGGGCTACGTGCGTCAGTGGAAGGCCGCTCAGGCCGGCGACTGGGCTACCGTCAAGGCCGAGCAGGATCGCCTCAATGAGATTTCGCACATCTGGGATGTCACCTCGGGCGTCCAGGGCTATGCCGGTGGCGTCGGCGCCTTCAAGACCGCTATGAACCTCATGGGCATCTTCGACAGCCCGACCATGCCGCGCCCGGTGAAGGCCATGACCGGCGAGAACGTCGAGGCGATTAAGAAGGTCCTCCAGGACAACGGTCTCCTGTAAGGCTTCCCCAGGCACCCAATCTTGGGGCTCAAGTGGTCGGGCGTGACCCATTAGGTCAACGCCTGACCACTTTCACCCCAACCTCGGGCACCTGGAAAACCTTTACCGCGCTGTGGCGGCTAGTCTGACGGCGCATTTCCTGTAGTTGTTTTTATCTCCTAAGGAGAGCGACATGGAGAACAAGTACGTTTGCTCCGTCGATATCGGCGGCACCAAAATTGCGACTGCCATTATGGAGTATCCGGCTGACGGTAGTGTGCCCCATCCCGTTTTTGAGGCCGAGGTTCCTACAGAGGCCCAGGAGGGCGGCGAGGCCGTCTTCCAGCGTATCGAGGCGTCCATCAAGGCCGCTCTTGAGGCGAATCCCGATGTCGAGGTCCTCGGCGTCGGGATCGGTGCCGCAGGCGTCGTCGATCCCAAGACGGGCGCCATCGCCTATGCCAACGAGATCATGCCCGGCTGGTCCGGCGTTCAGTTGGGGCCGCGTCTGCGGGAGGACCTTGGTCTTCCCGTTGCCGTTGTGGGCGACGTGCAGGCTCATGCTCTGGGCGAGGCCCACTGGGGCGTCGGCAAGGGCAAGTTCTCCGTCTTGTGTCTGGGCATCGGCACGGGCATCGGCGGCGCATATGTCGAGAACGGCCGCGTGATGCAAGGCTTCCATGGTGCTGCCGGCCATATGGGCCATATCGAGTGCTCGGCTGCCGCCGGCATTCCCTGCGCCTGCGGACGTTCTGGTCATCTTGAGTCGGTTGCTTCGGGCACTTCCATTGGTCGTATGTACGATGAGCGCTTTGGTCGCGTCGACCCCAGCCGTCCTTCGGTCGGTCGCGATGTGAACGACCTGTGCCGTGCGGGCGACGCAAAGGCGACCGAGGTCATCCATGACGCCGGCTTTGCGCTGGGCGCCAGCTTGGGCTCGCTTGCCAACATCTTGGATCCCGAGGTCATCGTGCTTTCGGGAGGTGTGATTCACCAGGGTCCCGATTGGCGCTCGCAGACGTGGAAGGACTCGGTGCACGAGGGCTATGCCAGCCAGGCGCTCGACCCGCTTCAGGACACGCCGATCCTCATCGGTTCTCTGGAGGGCGACGCGCCGCTTATCGGTGCCGCCGAACACCTTCTTGCGTCGTTGAAGTAAACATAACTACCAAGTGCGCCTTCTGAGGTGCCGCAGATTGACGTCAAAGAGGAGCGAAGCGTACTTCGGTACGCGAGCGACGGTTTGAACGTCAAGGTGCGGTGTCTCAGAAGGCTGTTTTGAGAAAGGTTGAGTCGAACATGACCGTCGATCCTTTGATTCAATCCCTGAAGGGCAAGCTCGTCGTGAGCGTTCAGGCCTATATGGGCGAGCCGCTTCGTACGCCCGAGACCATGGCTCAAATGTCTCGCGCTTGCGAGCTTGGCGGCGCCGCCGCTATTCGCTGCCAGGGTCTTGCCGACATCGCCGCCATTAAGGGCCGCTGCGAGGTTCCCGTCATCGGCTTGTGGAAGGATGGGCACGAGGGCGTCTACATCACGCCGACCCTGCGCCACGCTCGCGCCTGCGTTGCCGCCGGTGCCGACATCGTGGCAATTGATGCCACTGATCGCCCGCGTCCCGATGGCAAGACCGTCGAGGACACCTTCCGTCCGCTGCACGAGGAGGGCGTGCTCCTGATGGCCGACTGTGCCACCATCGAGGATATTCGTCGTGCTGTCGACATGGGCTTCGACCTGGTGTCCACCACGCTTTCTCACGGTGTCGCCGCCATCGACTGCACCATGGCCGATGGCCCTGATCTGCCGCTCCTGCGTCAGGCGACCGAGGAATTCCCCGGTCTTCCCATCATCTGCGAGGGCCGCGTGCACACGCCCGAGGAGGCCCGCGCCGCGATTGATGCGGGCGCCTGGGCAGTTGTCGTAGGCACTGCCATTACGCACCCCACGAGTATTACGAGTTGGTTCAAAGCTGCGCTTGAGGCGTAAGACGGACCTCGTATCCGCTCAGGGCGGTATACTCATTAAAGGCAATTGACCGCGCGGGATCCGGGTTGCTGGGTCCCGCGCTTGTTTTCAGGAGGCAACACATGCAAAAGGGAGATGCCATGGATGCGGCGGAGCGCTCGGAGCGCATCCCCGATATCGTCATCATCACCGGAATGTCCGGATCGGGCCGCACGCAAGCTATGCATGTGTTCGAGGACATGGGCTACTTTTGCATCGACAACTTGCCTCCGCGTCTGATCTCCCAGCTTGCCGAACTCGTCGGCATCAATACGGGCGTGGGCAGGCATCTTGCCGTCACCTGCGACCTGCGCAGCCAGGGCTTGTTCGATGAGCTGCTCGATGCCGTTGCCGCACTCGAGGAGCGCGAGATGAGCTGTGACATCGTGTTTCTCGAGGCCTCTGACGAGGTGCTGATCCGTCGTTATAGCGAAAACCGCCGCCGCCATCCCATTGCCAAGCCGGGAGAGACTACGGCCGATGCGATTCAGCGCGAGCGCCTGCAGCTGCAGGGCGTTCGCGATCGAGCCGATATGATCATCGACACGAGCCGCCTGCGCACCTCTGCCCTCCGCAACAAATTGCGCATGGCGTTCTCCGAGCTGTCCGACCAGCAGCTCATGGACGTCCACGTGTTCTCGTTTGGCTTTAAGCACGGTATGCCCGTCGAGGCGGACATTATGATCGACGTTCGCTTCCTGCCCAATCCGTTCTACGATCCCGAGATGCGCACGATGACCGGTCTCGATAAGAAAGTCTCCGACTTTGTTCTGGACCATCCCAAGACCCAGGAGTTCTGGAAGGCCTGGACGCAGCTGCTCGATACGGTCATGCCCGGCTATATCGCGGAGGGCAAGCCACAGCTTTCTATTGCCATCGGTTGCACGGGCGGTCAACACCGCAGCGTTGCCATCGCCGAGGCCACGGCACGTTATTTGGAAGGCGCCCAATACCACGTGAGCATTTCCCATCGCGACCTGTCGCGCGCCAACACGAAAGCATAGGCCTGCATGTCGTTTACCGCCGAGGTGCGTGACGAGCTCGCGCGCTGCGAACCCGAATGTGAATACTGCGATTTGTCGACGCTTGCCGCCCTGACGCGTGTGAGCGGTACACTTTCGCTGGCCGGCTCCGGGCGGTATCGTTTGACGGTCGCGACCGAGACGGGTGCCGTCGCGCGCACGATGATCACACTGACGCATCGCATCCTTAAGCTCAAAACGGAATTCACCGTTCGTAAATCGGTCTTGCATAAGGTCCGTAACTATCTCATTACCCTGCCCGATCAACCCGACCTGGACAAGGCTCTGGTGCTGCTGGGCATCCTCGACCGCAGGGGAGGGCTCGTCGCTGGTGTTCCCCGGCACATCGTTGCCCGTCCCTGCTGCAGGCTTGCCTACATCCGCGGCGCGCTCATCGCCGGCGGTTTCGTGGCCGATCCCCGCGGCGACTTTCATCTGGAGATCGCGGTGCAGGGCGAGCAGTATGCCCGGGGACTTTGCGATCTATTGGAGCAGATTGGAGTCCATGCGCGCGTTAACGCGCGGCGCGGATCCTTTGCCGTCTACATTAAGAGCGCCGAGGAGATCGAGCAGCTCCTAAAGCTGGTCGGCGCCAAGCGCAGCGTTGCCGAGATCGAGGAAGCGCGCGCGGTCAAATTGGTTAAGAACGACGTAAACCGTCGCGTGAATGCCGAGCTGGCCAATCAGACCAGAAGCGCGGGTGCCGCCCAGCATCAGCTTGCGTTGATCGATGAGCTCGAACAGCGGGGTTTGCGCGACACGCTTCCGGACGCCTTGGCGGTCTTTTGCGACCTGCGCGAGCGCTATCCCGATCTGTCACTGCGCGATCTGGGGGAGATGGCTGACCCTCCCTTGTCGAAGTCGGCCCTCTACCATCGAGTTTTGAGGCTTGAAAAGCTCATTGAAGCAAACAGGTAGTTGAGCGAAACTGCTTATATAGGGATTGAACTGCTGTTTTACTCTTTAAAACGTTTTAACGTAAATTTGATTTTCAATTTCGAGCATTCTCGTGAAATTCAAGTCAAAAAAAAGGTATATTAGGCGAGTGGTTAGTTTGTGGGCCTCAACGGCGGGCGCTGTAGCTCGCGGGGGCCTTACGAAAGGAGACACAATGGCAGTAAAGGTTGCTATTAACGGCTTCGGTCGCATCGGTCGTCTGGCTTTCCGTCAGATGTTCGGTCATGAGGGCTCCGAGATCGTCGCTATCAACGACCTCACCTCTCCCGATATGCTCGCTTACCTGCTGAAGTACGACTCCACGCAGGGCAACTACGCTCGCGATCACGAGGTCGTTGCTGGCGAGGATTCCATCACCGTTGACGGCAAGGAGATCAAGATCTACAAGGAGGCCGACGCCAACAACCTGCCTTGGGGCGACCTCGACGTCGACGTCGTTCTCGAGTGCACCGGCTTCTACACCAGCAAGGCTAAGGCTCAGGCCCACATCAACGCTGGCGCCAAGAAGGTCGTCATCTCCGCTCCGGCCGGCAGCGATCTGCCCACCATCGTGTACAACGTCAACCACGAGACGCTGACCGCTGAGGACAACATCATCTCCGCCGCTTCCTGCACCACCAACTGCCTCGCCCCGATGGCCAAGGGTCTGAACGACTTTGCTCCCATCGTGTCCGGCATCATGACCACCATTCACGCCTGGACCGGCGACCAGATGCCGCTCGACGGCCCGCAGCGCAAGGGCAACAAGCGTCGTAGCCGCGCCTGCGCCGTCAACATCGTCCCCAACACCACCGGTGCTGCCAAGGCTATCGGCCTGGTTCTCCCCGAGCTCAACGGTAAGCTCATCGGTGCTGCCCAGCGCGTCCCGACGCCGACCGGCTCCATCACCAACCTCTACGCTGTCGTTGACAAGAAGGTCACCGTCGACGAGGTTAACGCCGCTATGAAGGCCTACGCTGCCACCATCTCCGAGACCTTCGGTTACAACGAGGATGACATCGTTTCCACCGACATCATCGGCGAGACCCACGGCTCCATCTTCGACGCCACTCAGACCATGTGCTCTGACCTCGGCAACGGCCAGACCCTCGTTCAGGTCACCTCTTGGTACGACAACGAGAACTCCTACACTTCTCAGATGGTCCGCACCATCAAGTACTTCGAGAAGTTCGTTGCTTAATTTAGCTTTTAGCGAATAGCTCGTTGAGCGTCTAAAGAAGGGCGCGGCCTTATAGGGCTTACACCCTAGGGTCGCGCCCTTTTTATAGGAAATCGTCTGCCGTAATGGGAGGCAGACACGTACGAAAGGTAGAAGCAAACATGGCCTTTACCAAGAAGACCGTCCGCGACATCGATGTCGACGGCAAGCGCGTTCTCGTCCGCGTTGACTTCAACGTGCCTATCAAGGATGGCGTCGTTGGTGACACCACCCGTATCAAGGCTGCCCTGCCCACCATCAACTATCTCGTTGAGCACAACGCTCGCGTCATCCTCATGAGCCACCTCGGCCGTCCCGAGGGCACTGGCTTCCAGCCTGAGCTCTCCCTTGAGCCTGTCGCCAAGAAGCTCGCTGAGCTCTCTGGTCTCGACGTTGCCTTTGTCGCCGACACCTACGGCGAGAAGGCTGCCGAGGCTGTCGCTGCCGTCGAGCCGGGCAAGGTTCTCGTTCTCGAGAACGTCCGCTTCGATAAGCGTGAGAAGAAGAACGATCCCGAGATCGCCAAGAAGCTCGCTTCCTATGGTGACGTCTTCGTTCTCGATGCCTTCGGCACCGCCCACCGCGCCCAGGGTTCCGTCGTGGGCCCCGCCGCTTACCTGCCTGCCGTCGCTGGCTTCCTGCTCGAGAAGGAGGTCGACACGCTGACCGGCATCTTCGCCGAGCCCGAGCGCCCCTTCGTCGCTATCGTCGGCGGTTCCAAGGTTTCCTCCAAGATTGGCGTTCTCGATCACCTCATCGACTCCGCTGACACCCTGATCATCGGTGGCGGCATGGCCTACACCTTCTTCCTGGCTCAGGGCCTGACCGTCGGTCAGTCCCTCAAGGAAGAGGACTGGGTCGAGCGCGCTGGCGAGATGCTCAAGAAGGCCGAGGAGAAGGGTGTCAAGATCCTGCTCCCCATCGACAACCGCGTTGCCGATCACTTTGGCGAGGACGCTGTCCCCGAGGTTGTCGCTTCCGACGCTATCCCCGACGATCGTGAGGGTATGGACATCGGCCCCAAGACCGAGGAGCTCTACGCCGAGGCCGTCAAGGGCGCCAAGACCGTGTTCTGGAATGGCCCCATGGGCGTCTTCGAGTTCGACAACTTTGCTCACGGCACCCAGGCTATCGCCGAGGCTGTTGCCGAGGCCGACTGCACCTCGATCATCGGCGGTGGCGACTCTGTCGCAGCTGTCAACAAGTTCAACCTGGCCGACAAGATGAGCTGGATCTCCACCGGTGGTGGCGCTTCCATGGAGCTCGTCGAGGGTAAGGCCCTGCCCGGAGTGGAGGCGCTTCTCGATGCCTAATCGCACCCTTCTTATCGCTGGTAACTGGAAGATGAACAACGACGTCGCCGAGGCCGCCAAGCTCGCCGACGAGCTGGCTCAGGCTCTGCCCGAGGTTCCGGCTGGCGTCGAGGTGCTCGTCTGCCCTCCGACCATCGACATCACCACGGTTCATGACCGCATTCAGGCTGCCCCCATCGCCCTCGGTGCACAGAACGTGTACTGGGAGGCCAAGGGTGCCTTCACCGGTGAGTCCTCTTGCGACATGCTCAAGTCCGCTGGCTGCACCTACTGCATCATCGGTCACTCTGAGCGTCGCGACTACTTCCACGAGACCGACGAGGATCAGAACATGAAGGCCAAGGCCCTCGTTGCCGCAGGTCTTGTTCCCGTCTTCTGCTGCGGCGAGTCCCTTGAGGTCCGCGAGGCTGGCACCTATGTCGAGCACGTCGTGAACCAGGTCAAGGCTGGCCTTGCTGGTCTTGAGATCACCTGCCCCAAGCAGGTCGTCGTCGCCTACGAGCCCATCTGGGCCATCGGCACCGGCAAGACCGCTACCGCCGAGGACGCTCAGGAGGTCTGCGGCGCTATCCGTGAGACCCTCAAGGAGATGTTCGGCGAGGAGCTCGCTAACGGCATCCGCGTTCTCTATGGTGGCTCTGCCAAGCCCGGCAACATTGCCGAGCTCGTCGCCAAGCCCGACGTTGACGGCGCCCTCGTGGGCGGCGCTTCGCTCAAGGCTGCCGACTTCGCCTCTATGGTCGTCAAGGCAGGCGAGTAGGACATATGGCACAACGTCATCTTCCTGCACTCCTGATTATCATGGACGGCTGCGGCCTGGCTCCGTCCGATGGCGAGAACGCCGTCGCCGCTGCCAAGACGCCCTTCCTTGATAGCCTGTATGAGAAGTACCCCCACACCACGCTCGGCGCTTCGGGCGAGGACGTGGGTCTTCCCGATGGCCAGATGGGCAACTCCGAGGTGGGTCACCTCAACATCGGTGCCGGCCGCATCGTGTTCCAGGAGCTTTCGCGCAT
>USFU01000050.1 GCA_900554135.1 uncultured Collinsella sp.
AGTCAAAATCATCGGTACGCATAGACACGTCGGATACTCCTTATATAGCTAAAGTCAGCTCTACATCCTAGCAGGCTGCCAGCTCAAAAGAACTACTTTTTGGACGCTTTGCGCTCGTCGCGAATGCGGGCGCGGTCCATGGCCGCCTCGACGGCCGAAAATCGACAGCCGCAGTAATTCTGTCGGTACATGCCCAGCTCGCGCGAACGGCGAGTCGCCTCGGGGTAATACGGGCGAAAATCGCGAATCACCGGAGTGAGACCGCGAGCGGCAGCCAGACGCTCCAGCACATCATTGCAGGTCTCGAACAGCTGATACGGCGAGACGGCGAGCGTCGTGCCCACATATTCGAACCCGCGCTCCTGGGCCACACGGCATGCCTCGGCCAGGCGCAGGGCATAGCACGCGCGACAGCGGCGGGGTCGATCGGCACCCAACGGGGCCACACCGGCCTCCCAGCGCTCGCGGTCCTCCCCCGCCTCGATAAGCTCGATGTCGCCATCGGCACACCACCGACGCAGCTCGTCCAAGCGGCGCTGCCATTCATCGCGCGGTTGAATATTGGGGTTGGTCCAACAAATCGTAGGCTCAAACCCCTCCTCGCGCAGCAGGCGAACCGGCTCCAGCGAGCACGGTGCGCAGCAAGCATGCAGCAGCAACGGCTTCATCAACATCCCCGTCCCAGAAAAATCATCCCAAAAAGACTACCTTGCGAAAAAGCGCACGCCAAAGGACGTATCTTCGCAGGCGACAATGCGACGGTCGCGCAGGATGGTCCGCACGTAATACCAATCGCCCACACAGCCCGACAAATGCAAGCCGGCCGCCAGATAGCACAGCAGCGGATAGCCCGAGAACGCAAACCCCAGGGCAAACGCTGTCGTCACAACAACCGTCGGCGCCAGACAAATGACCATGTACCGCGCACGCGAATACACAATCCCCTCGGCGCAGGCGTAAATCATGCAGGTTTCGAGATTTGCCCCAAAGGTCACCCGAGCACCGTCGGACGCAAACAGCTTAAAGAACACCGCGTGCGCCAACTCGTGCACGGCAAATGACGCCGCCGAAACCGCAACCAAGCCGACTATCCAGCCCAAGACCGCCGTCCAGCCGCCCGCGTCGGCCGCATCCAAGTCTGCAGGTCCGCCCAGCAGCATAAACAACGGCACCAGGCACACGGCAAATGCGCCAAGCACGGCCATCCCCCACACAAAGCAGGCGTGCAGGAAATCCTCGTCTTCAAACGCATGTATGTTGGAAATCTCATTCATAGCATCTTAGGATAGCGCCCCCGTCACGCACCCGCCCGCATGTGCGATAATGTCGAACGATATGCACGAATTGACCACTGCGTCGCCGAGCCCCGGGCCCGGCCGCGCTCTCACCATATGCGAAGGAGTCCCATGGCATCCAAATACTCCATGAACGACCGTCCCAGCTGGCCGCGCCGCGCCATCGTTACCGCCGGCGAGCCCTACGGCAACAAGGGCCTTCACTTTGGCCACGTCGGCGGCGTCTTTGTCCCGGCCGACTTCTTCGCCCGCTTCCTGCGCGACCGCCTGGGCCGCGAGAACGTCATCTTCACCTCGGGCACCGACTGCTACGGCTCGCCCATCATGGAGAGCTACCGCAAGCTTAAGGAGAACGAGGGCTACGACAAGTCCATTAGCGAGTACGTCGAGTCCAACCACTCCCGCCAAGCAGCGACCCTCAACAACTACAACATCAGCTGCGATATCTACGGCGGCTCGGGCCTTGAGCCGGCGGCGCAGATCCACAACGAGGTGACCGCCGAGATTATCGAGCGCCTGCACGAGCAGGGCACCATCTCCAAGCGCTCCACGCTGCAGTTCTACGACGCCAAGGCCGGCACGTTCCTCAACGGTCGCCAGGTCATCGGCCGCTGCCCCATCCAAGGTTGCAAGTCCGAGAAGGCTTATGCCGACGAGTGCGACCTAGGTCACCAGTTTGAGCCCGAGGAGCTCATCGCGCCCAAGAGCCAGCTCACTGGCGAGGTGCCCGAGCTGCGCCCGGTCGACAACCTCTACTTCGACCTGCCGGCCTACCTCGACTTTATGAAGACCCACACCGCCAAGCTCGCCCAGAACCCGCAGGTTCGCTCCGTGGTCTCCAAGACCATGGAGGAGTGGCTGCTGCCGGCTCAGCTCTACATTCAGAACAAGTTCCGCGAGGCCTTCGACGCCGTCGAGGACCAGCTCCCCGAGCACACCGTGCTGGAGCCCGAGGGCAACAAGAGCAGCTTTACCGTCACCTTCCCCAGCTGGAAGGAGCGCGATGACGCCCACGCGGTGCTCGCCAACGGCGGCGTGCGCTTCCGCAGCGGCAAGGCACTCGTGCCCTTCCGCATCACCGGCAACATCGACTGGGGCGTTCCGGTGCCCGAGGTCGATGGCGTGACCGACGTCACCTGCTGGTGCTGGCCCGAGAGTCTGTGGGCGCCCATCAGCTACACCCGCACCGTGCTCGCACGCGATGCCAAGGCCGCCGGCGTGACCGAGGGTGTCGCCGCCCAGGACGCCGCCCTCATGGGCGAGCCCGCCGCCGATTCCACGCAGGTCCCCGCGCCCACCTACCAGCACAGCTCGCTCGACTGGCGCGACTGGTGGTGCTCTGACGACGCTCAGATCTACCAGTTCATCGGTCAAGACAACATCTACTTCTACTGCATCGCGCAGACCGCCATGTGGGAGGCCCTGGGTTGGGACCTCACGCAGAGCACCGTCAGCGCCTGCTACCACCTGCTCTACATGGGCAAAAAGGCCAGCTCGTCCTCGCAGACGCCTCCCCCACCGGCAGACGACCTGCTCAACCACTACACCTGCGAGCAGATGCGCGCGCACTGGCTGTCGCTCGGCCTGTCCGAGAAGCCGGTGAGCTTTAGCCCCAAGGCATACGACACGCGCGTGACCGGCAAGGACAAGGACGGCAACGAGGTACGTGCCTGCGACGACAAGCGCGTCATCGATCCGGCCCTTAAGGAGAGCGCGCTTTTGACCGGCGTCTTCAACCGCCTGGCCCGCAGCTGCTTCTACGGCGTCGCCGTCAAGGAGGGCGACGAGAGCCCCTATCGCAACGGCTGCATCCCCGCCGGTGCCGCCTCCGCCGCCGTGGTCGAGGCTGCCCAGCAGGCAGCTCTCGCCTTTGAGCAGGCCATGTACAAGTTCGAGACGCACCGCGCGCTCGCCGTGTGCGACGACTACCTGCGTGCCGCCAACAAGCGCTGGAGCGACGCCTCCAAGGCCGCCAACAAGCTCGAGGGCGAGCCGGCAAACGCCGCAATGATGCAGGCACTGGTCGATGCCTTTACCGAGCTGCGCGTGGCGACCGTCCTGATGCACGGTATTGTGCCGGCCGGCTGCGAGCTCATCTGCGAGTACTTCGACGTCGATCCGGTCGCCTTCTTTAGCTGGGATAACATCTTTGCCTCCACGGACGAGTTTGTGGAGAGCCTGGGCGAGAAGCCCGGCGAGCACCGCGTAAAGCCGCTGCCCCCGCGCTTCGACTTCTTCAGCAAGCACGAGAGCCAGTACTAGGCCAACGCCAAGGCAGAGTAGTCAATTTGGGACGGGGCTATTTTAGCTACCCGTCCCAAATTTAACTGCAACGCCTGCCGAAACGGACGGGTAGCTAAAATAGCCCCGTCCCAAATTGACTACCTTTAATGGAATGGGAAGGAAAGACGGATGTCCAAGCCGCGTCGTCGTAAGCAGAAAAAGCAGGTTAAGCCCGAGCTCAAGCTCAGGCAGTTTGCCGCTACCGAGCTTTCCGACCAGCTTGCCGCCCTTCCCTGCGCCGCCGACCTGCCGCGCTTTATGGTCGACACGGTCGCCGGCGCCTATGCCCCCACCGATGCTCAGCTCATGATCGAGGGCTTTGGCGCCGCGGCCACACGCCCGGTCACACTGCGCGCCAACACGCTCAAGGCGACCGCCGAGGACGTCGCCACCGCACTCGACGAGGCCGGCATCGCGCACCAAACCGTTACCTGGTACCGGGATGCCTTTATTCTGCCCGAGGCCCAGGTTTCCGACCTGTGGGACCTCGACATCTACCGCGACGGCAAAATCTATCTGCAGAGCCTGTCGTCCATGATGCCGCCGTTGGTCCTGGGCGCTCAGGCCGGCGAGGACATCCTGGACATGTGCGCGGCCCCCGGTGGCAAGACGACGCAGATCGCCGCCCTCACCCAGGGCCAGACACACCTCACGGCCTGCGAGATGAGCATTCCCCGCGCCGAGAAGCTCGAAGCCAACCTCCACCGCCAAGGCGCAAAAAACGTGCCTGTCATGCGCATCGACGCACGCGAGCTCGACGAGTTCTTCCGCTTTGACCGCATCCTGCTCGACGCTCCCTGCACCGGCACGGGCACCGTCATCAGCGGCAACGAGAAGAGTCTGCGCGGCCTCACCGAGCAGTTGCTCGGCAAGTGCGCCCGCTCGCAGCGCGCGCTTCTGGACCGCGCCATGGGAGCCCTCAAACCGGGCGGCACGCTCGTCTATTCGACGTGTTCGATCTTGCCGCAGGAAAACGAGGACGCCCTGCAAGAGGCCCTCGACAAGCACATGGACTGCGAGCTTATCCCCCTCGATGGCACGCCGAGCGAAAGCGAAACGCGCCGTGCTCAGGAAGCTGGCGAAGAGCCGCGCGTCGAGAGCAACGCCCTCACCGAGGCCATCGCCGCCGGCCACGTCTCGTCCGTCGCCAACGGCATGCCCGGCACGCTGACCATTCCGCCCAGCCGCGACTTTGAGGGCTTCTATATCGCCCTGATCCGAAAACGCAGCTAGCGCACGGATTCAAAACTCAACAAACTATCTCCGTGCGCGCTTGTCCTGCTGGTCACGGTGCTGCTTAAGTGCCTCGCGTTCCTTGCGCTCGGCTCTTTTGCCCTTAAAGGCCGTAACCACAAAGTAGATGACCGCGGCGGCTACGATTGCGCCCACACACAGGCCAATCGAGCCCAACATTGCTGTGAATTCCATTCCGCGTCACCTCTCTTTTAAACGGGACATTCAAGATAGCACCTCAATACCCGCCACCACAGCTCCTTCACGTTCGCCGGCCCTTCGGTCTAACGGATGGCGCGGCGGGGAAAAATCAACTCGTCAAACGATTTAGCAATCACAACGCTGCCAGCACCCTGCCGGCCACCATCGCATAGAATCGAGCGTCCATGGATACTCTCAACGATCTAAACGAGCGCGTCGACGCCTTTGTCGGCACCAGCTCCTTCGACGCGCCTGCCGCGACTAACGACCAGGCCCCCATCGATGTTCCTGCCGAGGTTCACGAGGACATCGTCGCCTCGGTCGATTTTTCCGAGGTCGAGCTCGCAGACGAATTCACCGAGCCCCAGGTAGCCGTGACCCCCAACGGACTGCTCCCCATGGAGCCCCTGCCCATCGACGGGCGCCTGCGCAAGGCGGCCCTCCGCATGCCCGACGAGATCGAGGAGGCCAGCGGCTTTACGCTCTTTGGCCGCCGCATCAAGTCGCTCATCTACACCACCGACGTCGCGGTCATCCGCAACTCCAATGCCGACGCCGTGTTTGCCGTCTACCCCTTCACGCCGCAGCCCGCCATTACGCAGGCGCTGCTGACCGTTGCCGAGTGCCCGGTCTTTGTGGGCGTTGGTGGTGGCACCACCACCGGTAAGCGCTCCGTACAGATGGCAGCCGTCTCCGAGATGCAGGGCGCGGCGGGCTGCGTGGTCAACTCCCCCGCCACTGCCGAGATGGTCGAGCACATCACCAACATCGCCGACATCCCCGTCATCGCCACGGTCGTACGTTGCGACGATGATGCGCATGCCAAAGTGCGCGCCGGAGCCAAGGTCCTCAACATCGCGGCCGGCAAGAACACGCCGCAGGTCCTGCGTGAACTGCGCGAGCACTATCCCAACCTGCCGCTCATCGCACCGGGCGGCAAGACGCCCGAGAGCATCCGCGAGACCATCGCCGCCGGTGCCAACGCCATCATTTGGACGCCGCCTTCGGCCCAACAGCTGCAGACCGACATGATGCAGCGCTACCGCAAGATGAAGGAAGACGCCACGCCCGTCATCTCGCACGACGATGTGCCCATTATCGACCAGGTCGCCGCCGCCGAGGTCAGCCAGGTCGAGAACATGAATCCCGACGTGCCGATCCCCGACGAAGTCATCGAGCGCGTCGCTTCGATCCACGATCATATCGAGGAGCGTCGCGCCAACCGTGGACTCAAGCCCTCGCTGCACGGCTTCTTCTTCCGCGGAAAGAAACGCTAACCGCAACAGCAAGGCCCGCCCCGCAAACAACGGGACGGGCCTTTTTCTGTTATCAAATGTCAGGAGGAACAAAAGCAGCCGTTAAAACCGTCAGCCAGCTCACAAACGCTAATCCACGCGCTTATCGCCCATAAAGAAGAGCGCCACCGTACCAGGTCCGGTGTGCGAACCGATCAGAGCACCGATATTGTTGATCTCAATCTTGCCTTTGAGCTGCGGAACTTGTTCCTCAATCAGCGCCGCAACGGCCTCGGCATCCTCACGGCACGCCGAATGGGACAAGACGCACTTACCCGAATAATCCGCACCGTCCTGCACGTGTGCCATCATGGCCTTAGCCATCTCGGAAATCGCGCGCTTCTTAGTGCGAATCTTCTCACGTGGCGACAGCCCACCTTCGCAATCAACCGTCATAAGTGGGCAAATCTTAAGCGCCGTGCCGATGATTGCGCTCGCGGCCGAAATGCGACCGCCGCGCAGATAGCTCGACAGATCGGTCGAGAAGAACCAGTGGTGAAGGTTGAGTTTATGCTCCTCAATCCAAGCGGCCGTCTCGTCGAGCGAAGCCCCGCTATCGCGCACGTCGGCAGCATATTCCAGCAACAGGCCAAAGCCCGAAGACGCCCCCAGCGAATCGATGACGCGCACCTTGCCGCCCTGGGGATAGCGATCCGCGAGCATCTGCGCCGCAACGCAGGCCGATCCATACGTGCCCGAAATACCCGACGACAACGTAAGGTGCAGCACGTCTTTACCCTCGGCAACAAACGGCTCCCAAAACTCCTCGTACTCACCCACGCTCACCTGAGACGTCTTGGGCATGGCACCCGCGGCAATCTGAGCAAAAAACTCGTCCGGTGAAATCGACTGGTACAGATCGTCCGCATGGACAACACCATCAATCTCGTAATGAAAACACACGACAGGGATATTGCGCGACGCAAAGAACTCACGGGTTCGATCGGCGGCGGATTCACAGGTCAGGACAAAATCACTCATATGAGGCTCCTTAAGTATTGCTACGCAAATTATCGCACAGCAAGCCTAAATACGATACAAATGTCCACTATTTACCAATTCGAACCATTGGCATTGAATATCTTTATCATCAACATCCCCATCCCCGCCATGCGCCAACATGGGCAAAATCATCCCTTTCGTCTCCACTTAACCGACACATCAACCTCAACTAAATCGATTTAGCAAACCGTTCAGCCGGCAATTCAGCCACCGGCGCTAAATCGAAACAAAGCCGGCGCATACTGATAAACGTTTGACGATGTTTATCAGTTTTACCAACCATATTGGAAGGTGTTTCATGGTCGCATTCGATCGCAATCCGCAAGACTTTAAGTATCTGCGTCTGCTGTCGAGACAATTTCCCACCGAGCAATCCGCGTTTACCGAGATCATCAATCTCTCGGCCATTCTCAACCTGCCCAAAGGCACCGAGCATTTTATGAGCGACGTGCACGGCGAGTACGAAGCCTTTATGCACATCCTCAACAACTGCTCGGGCGTCGTGCGCGAACATGTCGACGAGATCTTTGGCGACACGCTCACCTTTGACGAAAAGGGCGAGCTGTGCACGCTCATCTACTACCCGCGCGAGAAGATCGAGCTGGTCCGCAGCCAGCACGAGGACTCCCCCACCTGGTACAAGACAATGCTCGACCGGCTCATTGTGGTTGCCCGCTCGCTTTCGAGCCGCTATACGCGCTCCAAGGTGCGTAAGGCCATCCCGCGCGATTACGCCTACATCATCGACGAGCTGCTGCACACGCATCCGGATGAGAACAACTATCGTGTGCGCTATCACGAGCGCATCGTGGAGTCCATTCTAGACACCGCAAGCGCCGACGACTTTATCGAGTCGCTCGCCTCGCTCATCAAGCGCCTGGCCGTCGACCACCTGCACTTGGTGGGCGATATCTTCGACCGCGGCGGCGGTGCGGCCAAGATTATGGACCGCCTGCTCACCTACCATTCGCTCGACATTCAGTGGGGCAACCACGACCTGCTGTGGATGGGCGCCGCCGCCGGCGAGCCCGCCTGCATCGCCACGGTGCTGCGCAACAACCTGCGCTACGACAATTACGAGATCCTTGAGAACGACTACGGCATCTCGCTGCGCGAGCTTGTCGCCTTTGCCGATGCCACCTATACCGCCGGTGAGCCCATCAGCCCGCTGATTAAAGCCATCAACGTCCTGCTCTTTAAGCTCGAGGGCCAGATTATCCAGCGCCACCCCGAGTTCGACATGACCGACCGCCTGCTGCTCGACAAGATCGATCACGACGCCGGCACAGTCACGCTTGCCGACGGCAGCGTGTGGCCGCTCACGACCAACGACTTCCCCACCGTCGACCCGACGGACCCCTACATGCTCACGCCCCAGGAGCAACACATCATCGACAAGCTCGTGTCCGAGTTTGTCACCGCCGACCACCTGCATCGCCATATCGATTTCCTCTACACCCACGGCTCGATGTACAAGGTCACCAACGGCAATCTGCTGTTCCGTGGCTGCGTGCCGCTCAACGAGGATGGTACCTTTAGCAGCATGAACTGCCTGGGCACCTGGCACGCAGGCCGCGATTATCTCGATTTTTGCGACCATATCGCCCGCCGCGCCTGGCGCGTGGGCGACCGCGACGCCCTCGACTGGATGTGGTACCTGTGGATCGGCTTTAACTCACCCGCCAGCGGGCGCCTGGTGCGTACCTTTGAACGCGCTTATATCGCCGATAAGAGCACCTGGGTCGAGCCGATGGACCCGTACTTTACGCTTACCAAGTCGCCCTCGGTCTGCGACGACATCATGCGCGAGTTCGGCGTTGCCCCCATGGCATGTTCGCCGACCGGTCACATCATCAATGGCCATACGCCCGTCAAGACCACCAAGGGCGAGCAGCCCATCCGCGCCAACGGCAAGCTGCTGGTCATCGATGGCGGCTTCTGCCGCGCCTACCATCCCAAGACGGGCATCGCCGGCTACACGCTTATCTCGAGCTCACGCGGCTGTCGCCTTAAGTCGCACCGGGCCTTTACCACCGTTGCCGAGGCGCTCACCCGCAACATCGATATCGAGAGCGAGACCAACCGCTTTGACGAGGCCGACCGTCGCCGCATGGTGAGCGATACCGATACGGGTGCCAAGATTCGCAGCCAAATCCAGGACCTGCGCCAACTGCTCGATGCATATAGAAACGGTGCTATCGAGGAGCGCGCCTAGCCCCGCCTGCGGGGATTGGCTAAACTTGCTGAGTTTGTCATCCCCACGGCGCCGCGGCGCCGCCCTAAGGCAGGTACCATGCAAAAGCTCCTTGCGCAGATCATGAAGTTTGGCGTTGTCGGCGTCGTCGCCACGGTCATCGACTTTGGCATCATGAATCTGCTCCACTACGGTCTGGGCCTCAATATCCTGATCGCCAATACCAGCGGCTTTATCGTCTCGCTCATCTTTAACTACGTCGCGAGCATGAAGTACGTGTTTGCGCACAAGGAGGGCAT
>USFU01000051.1 GCA_900554135.1 uncultured Collinsella sp.
CAGCGCGCGGACGCGATTCCCTTCCCCGCCACCATGAATTGACTAGGACCTCTGCAAAGGGGTCCTTTTCTTTTATGCATGGCTCCGCGGAAAATGCATCCCATTTTTTTGCGAAAAAACGGGGCACGCTTTCCGGCCGCCTACTTCCGATGCACGTGTGCATCTCGGGTTCCGTCTGCCCGGACATTCCTCCCACTTTTGCGCCACTTTGTAGACCGTTCGGTCGCCTGTCCGCACGCGCGGGTATACTCAAAACGATACTTTTCCTATGCAATACGATGCAGGTTCGACCTGCGCGATTCGAAGGGGGCCGTGATGGAGAGGATTCTCGGCGTTAATCTCTCTGGCTGGTTTATTCCCGAGCCCTGGGTGACCCCGTCGCTCTATGCAGCGACCGGAGCATCCAATGCAGCCGAGCTGCAGGAGGCCATGGGCACCGCTGCCTATAACGAGCGCATGCGTCGCCATTACGAGACGTTTGTGAGCGAGGACGATTTTCGTCGTATGGCGCAGATCGGTCTCAACGCCGTGCGCCTGCCGGTGCCGTGGTATGCCTTTGGCTCGCAGGAGTCCGACGCTTCCTACATCTCGGTCGTCGATTATATCGACCGTGCTATTGAGTGGGCCGCCAAGTACAACATCCGCGTACTGCTCGATCTGGCGACTGTACCCGGCGGTCAGGGCGATTCCAACGATTCACCCACGACGCCGGAAGTCGTCGCTGAGTGGCATTCGTCCACCAATGGCCGGCACGTCGCACTCGATGTTCTGGAGCGCCTGGCCGATCGCTATGGCGAAGCCGAGAGCCTGCTGGGCATCGAGCTGTTGGATACGCCGCAGATGAGCGTACGCAAGAGCCTCTTTACCATGACGGACGGTATTCCGGCGCACTACCTGCGCAACTTCTATCGTGACGCGTATGAGCTCGTTCGTTCGTATATGCCCGAGGACAAGATCGTCGTCTTTTCCTCTTCGGGACACCCTGGCGAGTGGAAGCACTTTATGCGCGGTGCCAAGTACAAGAACGTCTACATGGACCTTCACCTGTACCATTACCGCGACGAGTATGCGCTCGACATCACGAGCCCCCGCGGTCTGACGACGGCGATTTCGCGCAACAAGTGTGAGCTCAAAGAGGCGGTCGCAACTGGGTTCCCCGTTTTGGTGGGCGAATGGTCGGGCGCGGCGATTTTTGCCAACTCGTCGGTTACACCCGAGGGTCGCAATGCCTACGAGCGCGTGTTTATCGCCAACCAGCTGGCTTCGTTTGCGCCGGCGGCTGGCTGGTTCTTCCAAACGTGGAAGACCGAGAAACGTATTGCAGCATGGGACGCCCGCGCGGCACTTGGCACGCTCGAGCGCGGCATGATTGAATAGGTTGATATGACGCAAAACAGCGCCCGCACGGGCAAACTTTATGTGGTCGGTACGCCCATCGGTAACCTGGGCGACCTGTCTCCGCGCGTCGGCGAGGCGTTTGCCGCCGCCGACGCCGTCTGCTGCGAGGACACGCGTGTGACCTCAAAGTTGCTGATGCACCTAGGCATCTCCAAGCCGCTCGTTCGTTGCGACGAGAACGTGATCGCAAGTCGCGCCGCCGGCCTGGTCGACCGTCTGCTGGCAGGGGAGACCCTCGCCTTTGCCTCGGACGCCGGCATGCCGAGCGTGTCCGATCCCGGCCAGGCGCTGGTCGAGGCGGCGCGCGAGGCGGATGTGCCTGTCGAAGTTGTTCCCGGCCCCTCTGCTTGCGTCACGGCGCTCGTATCGTCCGGTATTCCCTGCGAGCATTTCTTCTTCGAAGGCTTTTTGGGTCGCAAGCACGGAGACCGCGTGCGCCGACTGCAGCGCCTTGCCGTCGTCCCCGGCGCGCTCATCTTCTACGAGTCTCCACATCGCATCGTGGCGACGCTCGAGGCCGTGGCCGAGGTCTTTCCCCAGCGCGATGTCGCCGTCTGCCGCGAACTCACCAAGCTGCACGAGGAGGTCTTGCGCGGCCCCGCCGCCCAGCTTGCCGAGGAGCTGTGTGCTCGCGGCGAGGTGAAGGGCGAGATTGCGCTGGTCATCGCGCCGCCGAGCGAGGACGAGGAGGTTGGCATCGTGCCGGTTGGAGCCGCAGCGGTAGACCCCGACGAAGCCCTGCGCGAGGACATCCGTGCCGCGCTCGAGGAGGGAGAGCCCGCCTCTGCGGTGGCCAAGCGCCTGTCTCAGAAGTATTCGCGCCGCAAGCGCGATGTCTATGCCATGGTGCTTGATATGCAATAGATGGAGGATATCCAGCCCTTGCGCTAGAATCATTCCCTGTATGCAACGTTTTTCTGGAGGACAAACCCCATGGATCAAAGCAAGCCTTCGTTTTTTATCACGACGCCCATTTACTACGTCAACGCCGATCCGCATCTGGGCACGGCTTATTCCACCATCATCGCCGACGTCCAGGCTCGCTATCGTCGCTCCGCCGGCTATAACGTCAAGTTCCTGACTGGCATGGACGAGCACGGTGAGAAGGTCGCCGAGGCTGCAGCCAAGCACAACATGACGCCGCAGGAGTGGACCGACAGCCAGGCTCCGCACTTCAAGGAGCTTTGGAGCAAGCTCGAGATCTCCAACGACGACTTCATCCGCACCACCGAGCCGCGCCAGCATCACGCCGTGCAGTATCTATGGGAGCGCATGAAGGAGTCCGGCTACCTGTACAAGGGCAGCTATGACGGCTGGTACTGCGTGCCCGACGAGACCTACTTTACCGATACGCAGGTCCAGAAGGGTGACGAGGAGTACGGCAGCGTCGGCCAGCACCTGTGCCCCGATTGCCACCGTCCGCTCGAGCGCGTGCAGGAGGAGTCCTACTTCTTTAAGCTCTCTGCGTTCCAGGACAAGCTGCTCAAGCTCTATGACGAGCACCCCGACTTTGTCGAGCCCGCGTTCCGCATGAACGAGGTGCGCAGCTTTGTCGAGGGCGGCCTTAACGACCTTTCCGTGAGCCGCACGAGCTTTGACTGGGGCATTCAGGTCCCGTTCGACGAGGGCCACGTGACCTACGTGTGGTTCGATGCGCTGCTCAACTATATGACGGCCGTCGGCTACGGTGTCGATACCGATGAGGCCCGTGCCGAGCTGGCCTATCGCTGGCCCGCGCAGTTCCACATCGTGGGCAAGGACATCATCCGCTTCCACTGCGTCATTTGGCCCGCCATGCTCATGGCCATCGGCGAGGCCCTGCCCGAGCACGTCTTTGCTCACGGCTTCCTGACCGTGCGCAATGCCGAGACCGGCAAGGCCGAGAAAATGTCCAAGAGCCGTGGTAACGCCATTGCTCCGCAAGACGTTATCGACATGCTGGGCGTCGAGGGCTATCGCTACTACTTTATGACCGACGTGGTGCCCGGCACCGACGGCGCCATCAGCTTCGAGCGCATGGAGCAGGTCTACAACGCCGATCTGGCCAACAGCTGGGGCAACCTTATCTCGCGTTCGCTCAACATGAGCGGCAAGTACTTTGACGGTTGTGCGCCTGCCAAGCCTGCATCGTTCGATGCGTTCGACAACCCGCTGGCAAAGATCGCCGACGGCCTGGTCGATCGCTACATGGCCAAGATGGACGTGCTGGATTACGGCGGAGCCAAGGACGAGGTCATGGAGCTCATCCACGCCGCTAACCACTACATCGAGGACTCCGAGCCTTGGGCGCTTGCCAAGGATGAGGCCAAGGCCGACGAGCTGGCGTTTGTGATCTACAACCTGCTCGAGGCCATCCGCATCGCCGCTCACCTGCTGATGCCGCTCATGCCCCAGACTTCTGCCGAGGCTCTGCGTCGCCTGTCGTGCGAGGACGAGGCCGCGAGCGACGACCTCAAGGGCATTTGCGCTTGGGGCCTGCTTGCCGGCGGTCAGCCCGTCGAGAAGGGCGAGCCGCTGTTCCCGCGTCTGGGCTAAGACGCCGCGCGCCATATCGGCAATTTGCTGTTTAGATGTAAGGGCATGGCCGCAACGGTCCATGCCCTTTTGCTTTACGATGCAGCCACCATGTTAAGGAGGCAACCATGACAACTTCGCCTTTGGCAAACCCCACGGCAACGAGGGAGCTGCTAGAGGAGTTTGGCCTTGCGACCAAGCATCGCCTGGGCCAAAACTTCCTGATCGACAACCATGTGATCGAACGTATCTGTGAGCTCGCCGAGCTTGCGGGCGATGAGCGCGTGCTCGAGGTCGGCCCGGGCGTTGGCACGCTCACGCTTGCCCTGCTGCAGGAGGCGGCGTGCGTTACGTCGATTGAGGCTGATCCCGAGCTTGAGCCGGTGCTTGACGCCCACGCCGCCGACTATGCCAACTTCCGCTTTATCATGGGCGATGCGCTCAAGGTGACACCGGAACAAATCGAGCAGGTTGCGGGCGGTAAGCCGACGGCGTTTGTCGCGAATCTGCCCTACAACGTGGCGGCGACGATCATCCTTCAGTTCTTCCAGACGATGCCCGCACTTAAGCGCGCTGTCGTCATGGTGCAAAAGGAAGTTGCTGATCGCATCACCGCAACGCCGGGCAACAAGACCTATGGCGGCTACACGGCAAAGCTCGGCCTGTATGCGCAGGTGACGGGGCGCTTTGAGGTGCCGCCGCGCTGCTTTATGCCGGCGCCGCATGTGGATTCTGCCGTCGTGCGCATCGATCGCGTTGACGGCGTGGTGCCCGAGGGCATCGACCGCGAGTTTGTGGCCCGTGTGATCGACGCCGCGTTTGCTCAGCGCCGCAAGACGATCCGCAACTCCATGAGCGCCAACGGCTTTGCCAGGGACGCGCTCGACGCCGCCTTTGAGGCCTGCGGTATCGCACCTACCACGCGCGCCGAGACGCTCGACGTCGCCGCCTTTGTCCGCTTGGCTCAGGAGCTAATACATGACGCCTAATGTCGAACGCGTGACGTTTACCAAAAAGAAGAAAACGGTGGCCTGCCCGGTGCCGCTGGCGCCGCTTGCCGATACGCATGCGCACCTGCTCTCATTTTGGAGCAAGGAAGTGCCCGAGACGCTCGAGCGTGCCAAGGAAGCGGGCATTGACTTGTTGGTGACGGTCTTCGACCCCATTGCCGATAAGCGCAGCGTGGCGGACTATAGCGACTGGCTGGTTCGCGAGATCCTGCCGATGCGGGATATTCCGCAGGTCAAGTATCTCGCCGGTGTGCATCCGTATGGCGCGCCGAACTATACCGACGACATCCACGCGCAGGTTGTTGCTGCGCTCGACGACCCTTTGTGTGTCGGTATTGGCGAGATCGGTTTGGACTACCACATGGATTATGACGACGATATTGCGCCGGCGCCCCACGACGTGCAGATCGACTGTATGGCGCGCCAACTCGAGGTTGCCGTACGCCGCAATGTGCCGGTAGAGCTGCATCTGCGTCATGAGGACACGGACGAGGAGCGCACCTCGCATGTGGACGCCTACAACGTGTTGCGCGAGGTCGGCGTGCCCCAGGCCGGTTGCGTGCTGCACTGCTTTGGCGAGGACCGAGCCACGATGGAGCGCTTTGTGGATTTGGGTTGTTACATCGCCTATGGCGGCGCGGCTACCTTTAAGCGCAACGACGACGTGCGCGAGGCATTCGCGGCAACCCCGCTCGACCGTATTTTGTTCGAGACGGATTGTCCCTATATGGCGCCGGAGCCCATTCGCGGTCTTGAGTGCGAGCCTGCAATGATTTCCATCACGGCAAACGCGCTGGTCAACGACCGCGTCGATCGTACCGGCGAGGACGCCGAAGCAATCGCTCGGGCCGCTTGGGAAAATGCCTGCAAACTTTTCCAAAAATAGTTCTTGCGTTCGCGGCGGCGCTCCGTTATTCTAATTCCTGCACGCGGGCGTGGCGGAATTGGCAGACGCGTACGGTTCAGGTCCGTATGGGGGCAACCCCATGAAGGTTCAAGTCCTTTCGCCCGCACCATTGAATGAAAGAGCTCCCAGCAATGGGAGCTTTTTTGTTATGGGCCCATCGCGGGGGCTTGAACCTGCGAAGGAGCGAGCGTCAAGAAAACGCGGAGCGTTTTTAGCGAGCTGGCGAGTCCGCCGGCAGGCGGGCGAAGCCGGTGCGTATCCGCGCAGCGGATACGCGGACGTCCTTTCGCCCGCACCATTGAATGAAAGAGCTCCCAGCAATGGGAGCTTTTTTACGGACCGTTTTTGGCAGATTTGACCTATCGATTTTGCACGGTAGATGCCCCTGTGGTCAAAAAGTGGCAAATATGAGTACTGGCACAAAAATAGAGACATTTCACGAAGCCATTTTTGCTCCTTTTACGCAACAGATGTACGCTAATTTGGCTCAACCTTGAGACAAAATGAAGTAATTTCGATAGACCTCGGGTTCAAAGAGGCGATTTTGACCCAAATACGCTGTTACTAAACTGGTAACAGTACTCATATTTGGCCTTTTTTGACCACGGGTCCTCTTGTTGGTGTCACACAGCTGCTTCGTGCGGGTATCCTAGTGCCAACGTGCGCCTATCAGAGGAGAGACCATGCTGTTATCCGGTATCATCGCTGCCCTTACGAGCCTACTGTTTCCCATCATCATCCTGTTGCTGCTGCTTCCCAACGCCTGCTATGTCGTTGAACAGCAGCACGCTGTGATCATCGAGCGCCTGGGCAAGTTCAACCGCATCGTCAACGCGGGCTTCCACATGAAGGTGCCCGTGATCGACCGCAAAGCCGCTACGGTGAGTCTGCGCACCATGAAAAACGGTTTTGGCATCGACGTTAAGACCCAGGACAACGTGACTATCGGTCTTGAGGTCTCTGCTCAGTACCACGTGAGCTATGACATGGGCGCCGGCCCGGCAGATTCGGGCATCTACAAGAGCTACTACATGCTGCAGGAGCCCGTCGACCAAATGCGTGACTTCATCACCGATGCCCTGCGCTCTTCCATCCCCGTCTACACGCTCGATGAGGTCTTTGCCAAAAAAGACGATATCGCCAAGGACGTCAACGCCACCGTGTCCGAGCAAATGGCCGCCTACGGCTTCACCCTCGTGTCGACACTAATCACCAAGATTGCGCTGCCGACCGAGGTCGAGAACTCCATGAACGACATCAACGCCGCCCAGCGAAAGCGCGCCGCTGCGCAGGAGCTCGCCGAGGCCGATCGCATCAAGCGCGTTACCGAGGCGACCGCCGAGGCCGAGGCAATGGAAAAGGCGGGCGAGGGCATCGCCAACCAGCGCAAGGCCATTGCGCTGGGCATCAAAGATTCGCTCGAGATCATCCAGGAGACGGGCGTCGGCAACGATGAGGCCAACCAGCTGTTCATGTTTACACAGTGGTCCGAGATGATGACGGAGTTCGCTCGCACGGGCAAAACCTCGACGGTCGTGCTGCCGAGTGATTTCTCACAGTCGGCCTCGATGTTCGAGCAGATGCTGACCGCCGGCAAAGTTCAGAACGAATCGAAGGAGTAGACGCGCGTGAAATATACTGTTGTTTGCGTTGGCAAGCTCAAAGAGCGCTTTTGGAAGGACGCGTGCGCCGAATACACCAAACGCCTGGGCGCCTATGCCAAGGTGGATATGCGCGAGGTTGCCGATATCGATCCGGCCAAGGCGGGCGGCGTGGATGCCGCGCGCGACAAGGAGGGGGCGGCGATTCTTGCCGCTCTGCCGCCTCGAGCGCATGTGATCTTGCTGGCCATTGAGGGCAAGGAGCGTTCGAGCGAGGAGCTCTCGACCCGTCTCGATGACCTCATGCTGAGAGGTAACAGCGACATCGCTTTTGTAATCGGCGGATCGGACGGCGTGAGCGATGCCGTGCGCGCCCGCGCCGACGAGATGCTCAGCTTTGGACGCATTACCTTGCCGCACAACCTGGCGCGCGTGGTGCTGCTGGAGCAGATCTACCGCGCCTGCAAGATTAGCCGTGGCGAGCCGTATCACAAGTAGGTCGGCAATACGAAACAATAGCGTGGGACAATGGCTTTCGTTTTGAGGAACGCATCTGAGAGGACTGTGTGATATGAAGATCGGATTTGTCGGTTTTGGCAATATGGCGAGCGCTATGGCCGATGGCTGGATTGCCGCCGGCGTGGCCGCGGGCGACATGTGCGCCTGCGCAGGCCGTTACGATGCTCTGGTCGAGCGTTGCGAGGCGCGGGGCATGGCTGCCTGCCATGATGCGGCGGAGGTTGTTGCCGCGTCCGATATCGTGGTTGCGGCGGTCAAGCCGTACATGATCGAGAAGGTCTTCGCTCCACTCAAGGACGCACTTGCCGACAAGGTCGTCCTTTCGGTCGCCTGGACCTGGGATAGTGCCAAGTGGGAACAGGTCCTGCCAGGTGTCGCTCATATCTCGACGGTGCCCAACACGCCGGTTTCGGTGGGCGAGGGCGTTATCGCCTGCGAGAAGGCTTCCACGCTTAGCGATGGGCAGCGTGCCACGATGCTCGGTCTGCTCGGAAAGCTTGGCACGGTGGTCGAGCTCGATTCGAGTCTGCTGTTTGTGGGCGGTACCGTGGGCGGTTGCGCCCCGGCGTTTGTCGCCATGGCGATCGAGGCTCTGGGCGATGCGGCCGTCAAACACGGTATTCCGCGCGCCGATGCCTATCGCATTGTGAGCCAGATGGTGCTGGGTACGGCAAAGCTGCAGCTTGCAACCGGTCAGCATCCCGCAACGATGAAGGATGCCGTGTGCTCGCCCGGCGGTGCTACCATCAAGGGCGTCGTCGCGCTCGAGGACGCCGGCATGCGCAGCGCCCTAGTCAAGGCCATCGACGCCACCCTCCAGTAAAACCTGCCATTCAGGGACAGGTTCATTTTGGCAGGTTTTTCCTGCGGTTTTGTCGCATGTGCGAAAAGCGCCCCGCAACTGGCTCAATTCCAGTTGCGGGGCGCTTGCGTTTGCCCAGATAAAACCGACCAAAATAAACCTGTCCCTTTTTGGCAGGTTAGTCCCAGAAGCTGTCTTCTTCGTCCTCGGACTTGGGGCCGCGGTCGACGTACATCTTATGGGTGCGCTTCTCCATTACAAAGGCAAGAATCGCAAACAGCAGGATGCCGCCGGCGAAAAGGATGGCAAAACCGGTGCGGGTGCCAAACAAAAAGGAAAAAACTGCGTCCATTGGGTGCCTTCTTGCGTAGTTGGGTTGGGTCGTAAACGCTCATAAGTATATACTTGCCCATACATGTACAAGGTTGCAACCTAAATGGAATGTATATCGCCGGAGGATCTAATGCTTGATATCAAGTTTGTTCGCGAGAACCCCGATGCCATCGATACCGCCATGGCAAATCGCCAGACGTCTTGGGATCGTGAGAAGTTCTTTGAGCTCGACGACGAGCGCCGCGCCGTCATCACCGAGGTCGAGGAGCTCCAGGCCACGCGTAACGCCGAGTCCAAGAAGATTGGCGCCCTGATGAAGGAGGGCAAGAAGGACGAGGCCGAGGCCGCCAAGGAGGCCGTGCGCGCCGTCAACGAGAAGATCGACGGTCTTGCCGAGCGCCGTACCGCTCTTGAGCAGGAGCAGTACGACTTCATGGCTCACCTGCCCAACATTCCGTGCGAGGCCACCCCGTACGGTAAGGACGAGGACGAGAACATCGAGCGTCGCCGCTGGGGCACCCCGCGCGAGTTCGACTTCGACTTTAAGCCGCACTGGGATCTGGGGACCGACCTCGACATCCTCGACTTCGAGCGTGGCAACAAGCTCTCCGGCAGCCGCTTCACCGTTCTCGGTGGCGCCGGCGCCCGCCTGGAGCGCGCCCTTATCAACTTCTTCCTGGACACGCACACGAGCCGTGGCTTCAA
>USFU01000052.1 GCA_900554135.1 uncultured Collinsella sp.
CGCCATTACTCGCTCTCCCCCTCTCCCAAAATGGACGGCACGCGGAAGTAGCGGTCGCGCGCGCTGCCGGCGTTTTCGAGCGCAACGTCGAGCGGCAGATCGCGCTCGGGCTCGCGCAGGTCATCGCCCATCACGTTGGACAGGCTTCCGATGGGATGGAACGTGGGCTCCACGTCGGGCAAGTCATATTGCAAGACGGGCTCGAGCATCTGGACGGCGTCGTTCATGTAGGACGTCATCTGGGTGAGCTCGTCATCGGTCAGTGCGATCTTTGCGTACTCGGCGATGCCGCGCACGTCTTTCTCGCTGAGTGCCATAGGCGCTCCCTTCCGCATAACAGATAAACCGCTCTAGTATACAAGGCAACGCCACTTGGAGCAGGTGCTTTACCCAAATGCAGCGAAAACGTAACGAGGGCGGTGGATTGGCAGGCTGCGGGCTGGCGGCTCTGCAGCGAAAACCGCGCCGTCCGTAGCGAAAACCGTACCGTCCATAGCGAAAACCGTCTCGACCACAACGAAAAGCATCACAACATTCGACGTTTTTCGGCAAAATCGCGATTTTCATCGAATGTTGTGATGGTTTTTACTGCTTTGCGGCACAATCCAAGTGCCAGCGGCCAAGCAGCAGCAACGCCGCGGGAACCGCCGTCACGACCATGCCCGCCCCTACGAGCGTCTGCTGCACGCCAAATGTTGCCGCCAGCCACGGGGCAATCGCCAGCGGGGCCACGCCGGCAAACATATTGCCAAAGCCCATGACCGAGTTCACGCGACCGAGCTGCTCGAGCGGAGCCGTCGTTTGCACGATGGTGTTGTGGAGCGGGTTGACGATGCCCCAAGCTATGCCCAGGGCGATTTGGCCGACGAGGGCCACGCCCACGTACGGTGTCCCCACATAGAGCAGACTTCCCAGGCCCACGGACATGAGCGCCACGAGCAGTGTTTTAAGGTTGACCAGGTGCGGCGGCAAGCGGAGCGCGAGCACGGCACCCAGCACCGCGCCCACACCCGAAGCCGACGAGAGCCAGCCCATCCACTCAACGCCGACATGCAGGACATCGCGGTAGAAGAACGACTCCAGCGGATCGAAGGCTCCGTAGCCAAAGTTCGAAAGAAAAATGATGCAGAAAAGTAGCGCGAGGACGCTGTTGGTGAAGACTGTCTTGATGCTGGCTGCGAAGGTGGCGCGGGCGGACGTGCTGGGGTTGGAGCTTTGTCCCGCACGCTCCCCTTCCTCTGCCGAATCGGCATCCGCATGCCCGGCGACATGGCTGGTCTGCGGCCTAAAGCCCCAGCCGGCGACGAGCGCCAGTACGGTAAAGAGCATCATGAGCACAAACACCGCGCGCGACGACGCAGCCGCCGCGACAAAGCCGCCCAGCGTGGGGCCAACGATGATACTCACGTTTGAAAACATGGCGATGGCGGAGTTGATGTCTTTGAGCTCGACGGGATCATCGGTGAGGTAGGCCGGATAGGATGTAGCAATGGGCTGGGCGAATCCCATCGTAAAGCCTAGAAACACCGCGCCGAGCAGAACGACGCCGGTCGCGCTGCCAAAGGCGAGGATTGCCGCGCCAGTTGCGAGAGCGCCGACGATGCTCAGCAAGAAATGGCGGCGCGGACCCCAGGCATCGAGCGCCGCGCCACCCGCAAAGGATCCCAGGATCACGAAGACGTTCATGAACAGGACGGCCAGCGATGTCGCGACGACCGAAGCGCCGTCCGCATAGGTGAGCGTTCCGATGACGCCGATAAAATAACTGGTCTGAAACCCGGTGTAGATGAGAAAGCGCATCGCCACCAGGCGCTTGGCCTGCACAGACAGCGATGATTGAGGCTTTGAGAAAAGAGATGCGAGCATGGCGACTCCTTGTTTCATACGAATACGGGCGGTGGGCATTCGCCACCGTCTGTCAAATCAATCTATCCGCATGAAACATTAAGGACGCATCAAGCCCCTTCTCTCCGTTTTTCGCTCAGCATGAACTACTTGGTAGATTATAAGGCATGTCCCACACATCTACCAAAGCAAAAACCACCACAAAGGTGCCTGTGAACTGCGCCCCGAAACTTGGACTGAATAAATAGCGACTACGCCGCAAGGGCCCGGTCCCGGAACTCCTCCGGCGTCAGGCCCTTCAATCTTACCTGCCTGCGTCGCGTGTTCCAATGGACTATGTACTCCTCCAGGTCGCGCTTGAAGTCCTCGAAGCTGCCCCACTCCCTGCCGCGGTAGAACTCGTCCTTCACGTGGCCGAAGAGCTGCTCGGTGGCGGCGTTGTCGACGCAGTTCCCCTTGCGCGACATGCTCTGGGTGATGCCCGCCCCCTCCAGCCTGGAGGCGTAGGACTCGTGCTGGTACTGCCAGCCCATGTCCGAGTGCATGGTCGGTGCCGCCCCGTCGGGCAGGGCCTCGAGGAGCCGGTCGAGCATCCTGTGCTGCTGGGCGAGGTCCGGCGAGGTCGATATGTCGCTCGCCACGATCTCCTTCGTGCAGAAGTCGAGCACCGGGGCCCAGTAGGCCTTGGCGCCGGCGACCTTGAACTCGGTGACGTCGGTGCCGAGCTTCTGCCACGGCCCCTCGGCGCCGAAGTCCCTCGCGATGACGTTCTCGAACGTGCTCCCCACGAGCCCCCTGTAGGAGCTGTACCGGCGGCGGGAGCCCCGGCGGCGTATCCCGCACCGGATGCCCATCTCGCGCATCATCTTGAGCACGGTCTTGTCGGCCACGACCGCGCCCAGCTCGGCGCGCAGGCACATGGCTATCTGCCGGTGCCCGCAGCCGTTGGCGGTGCGCGAGAATATCTCGGCCGCGGCGTCGCGCAGCTCGGGCCTGGTCGGCCTCCGCGGGTGCGCCAGCGCGTAGTAGTAGGTCGACCTCCTGAGCCCCGAGCACTCCAGCAGGTGGCGCAGGGAGTGCCCCTCCGCCCTCAGCGCCCTCACCGCCTCGGCCGCCGCCCTGGTCAGAGCCCGTCCCGCTCGACCAGGGCGCGCAATTTTTTTAGGTAGGCGACCTCGGCCTCGAGCCTGCGGCAGCGCTCCTCGAGCTCCTGCTCGCGGGTGCGGGCCCGGGGTTTCGACCTCGACCCCCTCGGCCTGCCCTTCGGTCCGGGCCGCAGCGCCTCGGCGCCGCCCTCGCGGTAGAGCCTGCACCAGCGCTCCAGCGGGGACTTCGACCTGATCCCGAACTCAGCCATGGCGTCGGTCTTCGCCATCCCGCCGTCGACCACGGCCGACGCCGCGGCGACCCTCTGCTCGAATGTGTACCTGGATTGTTTCCCGCCCATGGACAGCAGCGCCTCGCTTCCGAACGCCCGGTATACCCACTGCCATTCTCTCACGGTCTCGCGGGGGACGGACAGGGCCTCGGCCGCCGGTTTGCAGCCGACGCCGGCGTCGAAGAGCTCGACGGCCCGCCTCCTGGACTCCAGGTCGTGCTTCACCCTGAGGTCTATACTCATGGAAAACCTCCCATTTCCCGATGTCCAAGAAATGGGAGGCAGTTCACAGGCACCTTTGTGGTGGTTTTACTGCCGGATCTCGCCACAACGACGCGCAACTACAGCAGCACGTCGGCAAGCGGGCGCTTGGGCACGTGGTGCACCTGCGCCTCGTCACGCCAGTAATTAATTGAGCCGTCGGGGTTGGAATCGATCGCATCGATGATCTGCATCTCGGCCGGCACGCCAAAGGCCATAATCAGCTTGAGCTCGTATTTGTCGTTATCGAGCCCCATGGCGTCGATCGCGCGGGGCGTAAAGGCCTTGAACATGCAAGTCGCCACCTCGGGGGTGGCGCTGCGGGCGGCGAGCATCATCGTCTGAGCCGCGATGCCCGTGTCGACCTCGGTAATAGGCGCGGCGGGCTTGCCGGGAACGGCGCGCTCGGCAAGAATCGCGATGTAGCCGGTCGGGCGCTCGCCCTCGGCAGGGCCCGGCCAGTCCTTGAGCGCGCCGGCCCATGCGAGCTCGTCAAACACACGCGCGCAGTCCTCGGCACCGCTCACCACATGAAAACGCAGACGCTGGGCATTGGGGCCACAGGGAGCCAGATGCGCCAGCTCTGCCAGCTCGAGCAAAAACTCGCGTGGCACGCGCATGGACTCATCAAAACGGCGGCATGTGCGGGCGCGGCGAACCAGCGCATCAAAGGTTTCCAAGCCAAGCTTTTCGCAGCCTTGCTTTGCCATCGACACCGCGCTCGACGGCGCCGCGGGAACAGCTTCGTTCATAGAGACCCCCAATTAAAGGCAATTGTTCTTAGGAAAATCTAACCTAAAACGCTGGCAATAACGAACAGAGCCGCAATGTTCTACACCTGTTGAATAGAATATCGCGGCACAGGGAACAACGAAAACAAATCGGGGCCTTTGGGTTACACTTCGCCCTCCCCGACCCTTACGTCAGCGCCTTTAGGCGATACTGGTTGTAACGATCACAGCTTACGCCACGTGGAAAGGAGACCTCATGGGCATCTTTAAGAACGACGACCAGCAGTCGAATCTGTTTGGATTTGACGAGAAAAGCATGGCAGGCAAGGCGATTAAAGCTGTGCGCTGGATCTACGCCGTCACGGGCGTCATCGCACTACTTGCCGGCATCGCGCTGCTGTTTGCACCCGCCAAGTCCCTCGTCTTCCTGACGACCGTCCTGGGCTTCTACTTTGTGATCACAGCTGGCGTCAGGCTGTTCACCGCCATTTTTGAGCCGCTGCTGCCCGCCGGTTGGCGCGTGACGAGCATCATCTCCAACCTGCTCATCATTCTGGGCGGCGTCATAATCCTGCGCAATCAGGCCTTCTCGACCGCGACGCTCACCACGCTCGTGGTGGTCGTGGCTGGCTTTGGCTGGATCGTCGAAGGTGTTATGTCCATTCTGGAGTCCGAGCTTTCGTCCAACCGCGCCCTCGCCATCCTGAGCGGTGCGCTCTCCATCATCGCCGGCGTGTTCGTGTTCATCTACCCGCTGTGGTCGGCCAAGATGCTCGTCATCTTTACCGGCGCTGCACTCCTGGTGTTTGGCGTGACGCTGATTATTCGTGCTATCCGCTTTGGCAAGCTGGTGCACTAGATGCAAAGAACGCTCTTTATTGATGCCGACGCCTGCCCGGTCACGCGCGAGTCGATCGACTGCGCGCGGCGGGCGGGCGTCGCCGTGGTTATCGCCGGCAACAGCACGCAAAACCTGGAGCGGCACATTCGCCGCGACGATCCGCGCGATGCCGAGCACGCACGACGCGGCTTTTGGGTCACCACGCTCGATGTGAGCGTAGGCGCCGACAGCGCAGACTTTGCCATTGTCGAACGTCTGCAGGCGGGTGACGTGGTCGTGACGCAGGACATTGGCCTGGCGAGCATGGTGCTCGGGCGCGATGCCGCCGCCATCGGTGTGCGCGGGCGCGTATACGACAAGGCGACCATCGACATGCAGCTGTTTATTCGTCACGAGGAAAAGAAGGTGCGTCGCGCTGGCGGTCGCACCCGCGGGCCGGCAGCCTTCACCAGCGAGGACCGAGCCCGCTTTAAACGCAACCTCACCGAGCTGTTACGTTAGACAAGGTAGAGTTTTGGGCTTAGAGGCCGAAGGCGGAGAGGATGAGTCCCCAGCCGGCGCCGATGACGTACATCATGACCAGGAACATGACGTTCTCGCGGGCGCTGCGGTTGGTGCGGAACAGCACCAGGTAGCCCACGCCGGCAGAAATGAGCGTGCCGGCGAGCATCGGGGCCAGCTGCAGCGCGCCCTCCAAGTACAGCTGCGTAATGACGACGCTGGCAGAGCAGTTGGGGATCAGACCGACGAGCGCCGAGCCAAGGACAGCGAGCGTCTCGTTACCGCGCAGGAACTGCTCGATCGCGGACTCGCCAAAGGTCTCGAGGACGGCAACCAGAATCAGCGTCACCAGGAAAATGAATACCGAGACCTGCACGGTATGAGAGATCGCGCTACGGATGATCGACAGGACGGGCGCGCCCTCGTGGGAGTGACCATGGTCGTGACCGTGGTGATGCTCGTGCTCGCCCGCGTGGCCGTGGTCATGGTGGCGGCCGTGGTTGTGGTCGTGCCCGTGGCCGTCCTCATCGTCGTCGCAGCCGCAATGGTCGCGCTCGCACAGCTCGTGGATGTGGTCGGCGCTCACGCCCGCCTCGGCCACCTCATCGATGATGTCGCCGCCGGTGTGGTCATCGTGCGCACAGTTCACATGGGCCGGATTTGCCGCGGTTCCCAGCACGGTGCGACGGATCGCAGCATGCGCGCGGGCATTACGGCGCAGCCCGCGAATAGCAGCGTCCACGATAAAGCCCGTGACCAGCGCGATCAGCGCCTTCGACGCCAGCAGCATCGCCATGGTCTGCACGGGAACCTGCTCGGCGAGTAAGAGCGGCAGCATCTCGTCGGAGGTCGAAAGGAACACCGCCACCAGCGTGCCCAGTGTCACGACGCGGCCGGCGTACAGCGTAGCCGCCATGGCCGAAAAACCGCACTGCGGCACGATGCCCAGCAGCGAACCGACAACCGGACCCGCGGCGCCAGCGCGCTTGATGGCTCCGTTGACGCGGTCGCCCGCAACATGTTCGAGCGTCTCGAGTGCAAGATATGTCACTAACAAAAACGGCACCAGCGACAGCGTGTCCTTGCCGGCGTCGAGCAGGATATCAATCAGCAAATCCATGACGGATGGAACCTTTCGTGTCTTTCGGCAGCATTGTAAAAGTCCTAGCGGTCAACTAGGGTATTGTAGTTGTCCTAGGCGCGGTGCCAATAGTTGCCCATGGTAAACTATCATCTCGCCATAACTCAGTGACCCTGAGCCGCGCAACGCGGCCTGTACAAGGAGCAGCATATGAACGTTTCACAAGCGCTCGAATACGAGCGCCAGCCGTTTATCCCCATGTTTATCTACGGCGATCACGGCGCCATGGAGTCCGAGCGTCAGAAGGGCGAGGAGGCCCTCAAGGTGCTCGAGAGCGAGTACTTTACCGCCGAGGGCGACCCCGGCTTTGACTTTGCCACCGTGCGCGACCTGGCCGACCGCAACCGCGACCTGTGCGACCAGATCGGCGAGGCGCGCCTGCGCAACGTGACGCCCGCGACGCTTTCGCGCGGTCTGTCCGATGCCGACACCTGCGCCGCCATCGGCAAGATGCAAAAGCGCACCGCGGCGTCAGTCATGCGCGAGATCCGCGGCGACCGCGACGCGCTCGGCGTGGCCTACGCCCGCAAGCCCATCCAGGGCACCGTGCTCGGTATCGACATCGAGACCACCGGCCGTGCACCCGAGCGCGGTTATATCATCAATGTGGGTTGGGAAATCATGGATCTCACCAGCGACGCCGTGCCGCATGACGCCGAGGCACACTACTGTGGCCTGCCCGACATCTACCGCGGCGAGGATGTGCCGCTATCGAACATCCATCACATCACCTGGGACGACATCGACGGCAAAAAGCCGTTCCGCGAGAACAAGGAGCTGCAGAAGCAGCTGCTCAAGCTCATGAAGAAGTATCCCTATATGGCACATAACGCCGCCTTCGAGGACAGCTGGTTCAAAATTCATCTGGACGGTTATGCCGAGGCACGCCGCGCAGGAAAGATCATCGTCATCGACTCGCGCCAGATCTGCCGCAGCCTAGACGCCGACGTGCGCTCGCTCCCCCGCGAGTCCGCGCCCGCTGCGCTCGAGAACTGGGCGCGCCGCCGTGGCACCCTCGCCGCCGACGCCAACGAGCAGCACCTGGGCCTCGACGACACCGACCTCATGCTCCGTACCGTCCAAGCCGAGTTCAACCTCAAGAACCTGTTTGCCAAGTAGAAACGTCTGCGACAAACCACGGCGTAGATCACGAGCGGCCCCGCAGCGAGAAACCTCGCGGCGGGGTCGCCCTACGTTCCACAAGCAGGCCCGATCTTCACAAATTCTGAACCCTATTTTTTAACTATTTCGGCACTTTCCCAACATGTGATTTATGTTCAGATGGCGATGCATCGATACCAAATGTGCAGCAATTGAGTATTCCTATGCTATAGCCGAGCTGCGGAAACATTTATTTAGGGCGTACCAACCCATAATTGCGTCAAGCTTTTGGACAGCATTTGGTTAGACCTCTAAAACGACTTTTCCACTCAGCGCCATCAACACGGCATTAGCTGACACGATATATACCATGAGTATCGTATTGTCACATACCACGGCAAAAGTGGTCTACCAGGCCGCGCGTTCGGTGTCTGCGAAAGACATCGAGTCCTGCAGCCCTGTCGCAATTTACGCATCGTGTCCCACCGGAACGCTCCTCGACGCGGCCGCAGAATGGCTCGCCAAACATGATGTTGCCCGCGACGCAAATGAATCCCTCGAGGTAATGGTGTTTGATCGCAGGAACGCGCGCTACGCGATGGACTGTCAATGCCACGTTTCGTCAAAGCGATTCTCATGCTCGCGTTTTATAGAGCTAGAAGATGACATCTACATTGTTGGCGTTGAGCTTTGTGCACTTCAGGCCGCCACCTATCTCCCTTTTCGCGAACTGGTGGAATACTACTTTGA
The DNA here is from genome assembly GCA_900554135.1 of uncultured Collinsella sp. The sequence continues at coordinate 8,550 of USFU01000052.1, forward strand.
GCTGTGCGGCGCTTATTCTCTTGGAACCGGTTCTTCTACCTCTTATACCGAGCGTTTCCCACTTACCTCGACCGAGAGGCTAAAGCAGTTCTTTAATTCCATTACCAGATGCGACGGTTTGGCCCTTGCCCGAAAGGCTATTCAATGTGTACGCGACGGATGCCGCTCTCCCATGGAAACGGCCTTTGTCATGATGCTTACGCTGCCCAAAAGCGAAGGGGGGCTTGGTATAAAGGGAATTGAGACCGATTACGAGGTGCAGGTCACCGCCGCCGCAAAAAAACTCACGAGACGCAAAAAATTCTTTATGGATGCATATCTGAAGAAATCTCGAACAGATATTGAATACAACGGTTTTTATCACGACGCGGAAGAAGACCGCGCCATCGACGAAGAGCGCAAGAGCGCGCTTGCGTCCATGGGGTACGGAATCATCACCGTCAGCCGCTATTCCTTTATGCATGCCAGCTCTTTCGTTAGGGTCATGGAGGCAATCCAACGAAAAGAAGGTATACGCCCCTCGCGCCTGCCAAAAGACTTTCAAATCATGCAAGAGGACCTGAGACTGTTTGTGCTCAGAAGGTTTATTGAGGAGAAGAAACGAATCCAGGAGAAGCTTCGCCAGGATTCCAAAGAGCGCCAACGAATCGATCTCGAAAAAGCAATGCTCGAAGGCATCACATTGGACGATCCGACGATTAACGAGGCTCCGGCAATCGATGACATGCAGACTGTCGGACCCGACAGCCCATCACTCAACCAAACAAGCAGCTTCACGCCCGAGGGCAGGGTCTTCGGAGCCGGAAACTAGGCTGACTAACAAGGTGGGTACCCTAGCGACGTGCAAAATTGCGAGTATTCAGCAGGGCCGGGCGTCCATCACCCTCGAGTGAATCCAAATGTGAAGCGAAATCACTCTTACGTGAGAACGTTAGGCAACATTTGAGGAAGAACTCATCGGTTTGACGCCCTAAGATAACTCTTTAGCTGCATTAGTTGGCCTGCAATAAATTAGCAGACCCCCTATAGCTGCAGAATACTCCAATTTTTGCACGGCGCAGGGGCACCCACCCCGGCATCACCTATCAAAACCGCTTAGTCCGGAATCTCGTCCACTTTTCCAGGTTGATTTTCAATCTCAACGCAACAGCTTGAACGGACCCCGCGTTTCCGCAGCTAGCGCAACGCGAAACTAGCTCC
>USFU01000053.1 GCA_900554135.1 uncultured Collinsella sp.
TTGACCGGCTGCGCGCCATCGCCCGGGAACTCGAGCGTGGGCATGTGAGGCTCGCCGGCAACGAACAGCGCAAACTTATCGTCAGCAAGATCGCCGGCAATCGAAGCGTCGGAATCGACCAGATCGTAGTCGTCCTTCTCGTCAAACTCCTGGACCAGCGTCAGGCTGCCCGTGGCCACCTTAAAGGCCTCGCGACCCTCGACATCGATCTGCAGGTCGTGATAGCGCTGATGCGTCTCATAGTGAGCCTCGGCCTCGGGACGCGTCGTAGGAGCCATGACGTTCGCAAAGACCTTGTTGCCCAGAATCGGATGGCTGCCGACCTCGAGCTTCGCCGGATCGTTCTCCTCGAGCCAATCGATCAGCACGTCGAGACCCTTGAGCATTCCGCGATACTCCTCGATATCGCCCAATGCACCGTAAATCATCTAAATCCCCTTTCGGATCGCTTCTTTGGCGGCTACTCGGTAAACGCGTTACCGACGCTGTTGCCACCCACATACGTCTCGACCAGGGTAAGGTCGGGATTGAACACGACAAAATCGGCATCGCGGCCAGGCATAATGCTGCCACATTTATCCTCGACGTGAGCAGAGCGCGCGGGCACCTCGGTCGCCATGCGAATTGCGATATCGGCGCTCGCAAGACCCCAGTCGACGATGTTCTTGACGCCCTGTGCGAGCGTGAGCACCGAGCCGGCGATAGCAGAGCCATCGGCAAGCCAGCAAAGGTTGTCCTTCATAATGACATCCATGCCACCGCTGGTGTACTTGCCCTCGGGCATGCCGCCACAACCCAGGCAATCGGTGATCAGCACCGTGTGCTGCCAGCCCTTGGCCTGCAGCAGGGCCTTGATAGCAGCAGGATTCACATGCTTGCCGTCGCAAATGATCTCGGCATAGGTGTTGGGCGTGGTCATAGCGGCGCCCACAACACCGGGCTCGCGATGGTGCAGACCGCGCTGGCCGTTGTAGGTATGCGTAAAGCAGCTGGCGCCAGCATTGATGGCGGCAGCACACTCATCATAGGTGGCATCAGAGTGGCCAATGCAGGTCACGACGCCCTTTGCGCTCAGAGCCGCGGCGTAAGCGGCGGCGCCGTCACGCTCGGCCGCCATGGCGCTCTTGACGATTCGACCGCCGGCGGCCTCCTGCCACTCGTCAAAAACTTTCTCGGACGGATCGATCAGATAAGCAGGGTTCTGGGCACCCACATGCTTCATGGTAAAGAACGGACCCTCCAGGTAGATGCCCTGAATACGAGCACCGCAGAACTCAGGTCCGCGCTCTTCGTCAGCCTGTGCAATGGCAGCGCAGGCGTCCTTGATCTGCTCCACACCGTCGGTAAAGGTCGTAGGCAACCAGCTGGTGGTACCACGACGAGCGAGCTCGGTCGAGCTGATGTTGATACCCTCGGCATCGTTATCGGTCGTGGCATGGTTATAGAAGCCATGAATGTGGGTGTCCACCATGCCCGGCGCAATCCATGTACCCGAATAATCGAGGATCTCACAAGCGGGCTCATCGGCCTGCCAAGCGCCAAAGACGCCATCTTCGACCATGAGGTAGCCGCCCAGCTGCGGCCCCGCCGGCAAAAAGAACTTGTCGGCCTTGATAGCATACGTGCTCATCTATGCTCCCGTACCCGCAGTGCGTTTTAGGGCGGATCAAAAACCACTGCATTGTTAATTCGAGCGATTGTTCGTTGCCTTCTACCGCTTGGCACATTTTGCACCCGCCGCAAAACACGCCAAGCCGTTTATACCCAATAACTCTAGACTGCGCGGTTGTGGTAGACCTTGTACTTAAACTGGTCGGCGCGCGCAACCGAACGCGTATACTCGATAACCTCGTTGTTCATGTCATAAGTGGTACGAATCAAATCCAGGACCGGTGCGCCTTCGGCAATCTCGAGCAAACGAGCGTCGGAATGGCGGGCAATACTCGCGTAGAATTCCTCCTCTGCCACGCGAACTTTCTCGTGAAAGTCCTGCTCGATCATGTCGTACAGTGATTTGTTCTCGATCATGGGGCGCTTAAGCGCAAAGAACTTGCGACTCGGCAGATATGTACACTCAATCATCAGCGGCACACCATCGGCAATACGCAGGCGCTTGATCTTGTACAGACGCTCGCCCAGGCGCGCGTTCATCTCTACGGCAATATTCTTGTCAGCCTCGACCTCGGTAAACTCAAGAATCGTCGTCTTGGGCACACGGCCGATCGCCTTCATCTGCTCGGTAAAGCTATAGATTTGCGAGAGGTTTGCCGTTTGCAGAGAGCGGTCGCACACCATGGTTCCACGGCCGCGCTGACGAACCACCAAGCCTAGGCGCTCAAGCTCCTGCAGGGCAAGGCGAACCGTCGTACGCGAGAGCCCGTAGCGCTCCGACAAGTCACGCTCGGACGGCAAATAGTCGCCGGGTCGAAGCTCGTGATCGATTTTATCGGTCAGCAAATCGACGAGCTGATCGTACAAAGGTTGTTTGCGCGCTCCCATTGCCATAATGATACCTGCCGGATAAATGACTCGAAATTGGTTGTAACCAGACACCACGTACTATAGCAGTTTTAATGGAATAACAGCAGGTCAACAAGCATATTTCAATATTGTTTGCCAGTTGATTGCCTGTGTACTGTAATACCAATTACATTGCTGCATCAAGTATTGAGGTAGCAAAAAGGGCCGCCCCCGCGGAGCGGGACGACCCTTTGCAAGACAGATACGTCTTTAAGGCTTAGAGAAGCTTCTTGAGCTCCTCGGCAACAGCCTGGACCTGCGTGCCGATGATGACCTGGGTAGCACCCTTGTCCATCTTCATGACACCCAGAGCGCCAGCCTTCTTGCAGGCAGCCTCGTCGACCAGATCGGAATCGCCGAGCTCGAAGCGCAGGCGAGTAGCGCAGCAGTCAACGGTCTTGACGTTCTCCTTGCCACCGACGGCAGCGAGAACAGCGGCGGCCAGAGCGGCGAACTTGTCGTCGCCAGCAGCGGCGGAAGCGGAGGTCTCCTCGACATCCTCATCCTCGCGACCAGGGGTCATGAGGTTGAACTTGGTGATGGCGAAGCGGAACACGAGGTAGAAGACCAGGAAGGCAGCGATGCCCAGCGGGATGATCATCCAGGTGTTGGCGGCAGCCGGGAGGCTAGAGGAGAACAGGAGGTCGGTAGCACCAGCGGAGAAGCAGAAGCCAGCACGGAAACCAACATAGTAGGTGACGATGGTGAAGATGCCGTACAGAGCAGCGTACACGACGTAGAGCGGGAAGCACAGGAACATGAAGCCGAACTCGAAGGGCTCGGTGACACCGCAGACGAAGGCGCAGATAGCAGCGGAGACAACCAGGCCGATAGCAGCCTTCTTGTTCTTAGCGGTCTGAACCATAGCCAGGGCAGCGCCCGGGATACCGAACATCATGCAGGGGAAGAAGCCGGACATGTACATACCGAGGCTCCACTTGACGTCAGCGGAGGTCTCGCCAGCCCAGAAGTGGGTCAGATCGCCCAGGCCGATGGTGTCGAACCAGAACACGTTGTTGAGTGCGTGGTGCAGACCAGTCGGGATGAGCAGGCGGTTAAGGAAGGCGTAGATGCCAGCGCCGATACCACCCATGGCGGCGATACCCTCACCAAGAGCAACAAGAGCACCGAAGATGAGCGGCCAAGCAAAGAGCAGGACGACGGAGACGACGATGCAGATGACGGCGGTCATGATGGCGACGCAACGCTTGCCGGAGAAGAAGGCCAGCCAGTCGGGAAGACGGGTGTCCTTGAACTTGTTGTAGCAAGTGCCACCGATGATGGCGGACAGGATGCCGATGAAGGAGTTACCAGCGATCTTGGAGAACGCGATGCCCTCGGTCGTGGCAAGCCAAGCGGTCTGAGCATCGGCGTCCATACCACGAATGGTGCCAACAACAGCGGGGTTCAGGAGCTGCTGAATCATCAGGAAGGCGACGAGGCCAGCGAGGCCAGCGGTGCCATCGTGATCGTCGGCAAGGCCGACAGCGGCGCCAACTGCGAACAGCCAGGCCATGTTATCGATAAGAGCGCCGCCTGCCTTGATGAGCAGGAAGCCGGCGGTATAGGCAAAACCGGTAGTGTCACCGGCAGCACCCATGACTGCGGGAGCGAGCAGGTAGCCCACGCCCATAAGAATACCTGCGACGGGAAGCGCCGCGACGGGAAGCATCAGCGCTTTGCCGAGCTTCTGGAGGTACTTCATCATATTGGTATCTCCTCCAACCTTTCTTTCGTTGTTCACCAACGAGTTCCATGTCCGCGCCTTGTGCATACCGGCTTCTCCGCTTGCCGGCATTGGTGCGCAAACTTAGACAACCCAGTCCCTTTTCTCGGGTTGCTGGTATGTACGGTAGCACACACTCAATTCAAACGTCCACCACATTTCGTTCAAATTACTATATCGTTGCCAAACGGTTATTTTTGGCCCGTAAACGGTAATTTACGCAGGTAGATGTGCTGCGTTTCTTTCATTACCAAACTAATTCTTAGCAATTTCCATTCGATTTCATCTCAAAAGTGGTTACTACCAGATGAACAGTGGTACCACATTGTTACTACCAGTTTGGCCGAAATCGTTTTCACTTTACATGAATAAAGTCTCCAAGAATTTGTATATAACCTCTCCCCTACCACCCTCTTCCCCGCCCTTCCCTGCAACGCAAAAAGCCCCCTAGAACGATGTCCGTTCTAGGGGGCTTCATCAGATATTTCGGCTTCGTACTCGAAGGCTCAGGCAATCTTTACGCAAACAGGCCGTAGATGCTGATATTGGCCTTGGCGTAGAGGCCGTTGGCGTACTCGGTCCACTTGGAGCTGGCGCTCGAAGCCTGCGAGGAATACTGCTGATAGGCGGTGTAATAAGCGGTCATGGCCTGCTTATAGGTAGCGCTATCGGCCGTAAAGGCATCGTCAGCGAAGGCCTTAGCGTAGGTGCTATCGGCGTCCTTCCAGGTGCCCTTTTCGCTATCCCACTCGTCGCCTGCAAGTTTGATGATGTAATCGGCGTAGTCCTTGCTCGCGGTCTCCTCGTTGCCGTCAGCAGGCTCGGTCGGGGCGGTCGGCATGCTTGCGGAGCTATCGCCCACCTTCTTCTTGTAGAGCTTCTGCAGCGTCGCGGACTGACGGACGATCTGCTTGGCCTGATCCTTGGACACACCATACTGCGTGGCCATGGTCTTGTAGTCGGAGGTGCCGATGGAATCCTCGGCGTACTTCTTCATCTCCTTAGAAGAGACGGTAATGCCCTCGTCCTCGGCAGCATCGAGCAGAATCTTGTTGCGCACGTAGGACAGAATGACATCGGCAGAGGGAGCGGTGTAGTTGCCATCGCCATCCTTGACGGTGTCGAGGCTGTACTGGCTCTCGATGGCCTCGCGCGCGGTGATGTCGCTCTTCTTGCCGTTGTAGCTGTAGCTTGCCACGGTCGAATCGAGGTGGTCCTCGGTGAGGGTCGCCGAGCCGACGCCCTTGCCGCCAAAACCACCGTTGCCGATAAAGAAGCCGACCACAGCAGCGATCACAACTGCAACCACGAAGGCGGCAATCATAGTCTTCTTGTGCTTGGATGCATGGTTGTCCACGTCGGAGTCGTCCTCGTCTTGCTCCTCGGGCATGAGGTTCTCGTCAGCGGCATCCGCGGCAATCTGAGCCTCCAGGCGGGCGTCCTCCTCCTCGGCGGTCGTGCCGGCAGCAATGTGCTCAGCAGACGTACCGGCGACCAGATCGATCTTCTCGTCCTCGTCACCGTCGGGACCTTCGCCGCGCTCGATAATCTGGATGCCGTCGATCTCGTCCTTCTCGTCCTTCTTTTGAATCAGACCCATATCAGTTACTCCTTGTTAGGAAACATAGTCCGCAATAGAATACGCCCGACAGAGCGCCGGGCGTATTGATTCTCAGGTTATACGCAAACACTTAAGTACTATTTAGGCGTTTGCAGTCTGCATGCCTTAGGCCAGGTGCGCGATAACGGCATCGGCAAAGGCCTGCGTGCCCACAGCGCCCTCAACGGAGCCGGTCTGGGCACGACGAACGTCGCCGGTAACCTGCTCACCCTCGTCGAGCGTGGCAGAAACGGCGGCGCGAATGCGATTGGCCGCGTCGTTCTCGCCCAGGTGATCGAGCATCATCGCAGCAGAGAGGATCTCGGCCGTGGGGTTGGCGATATCCTGGCCAGCGATATCGGGCGCGGAGCCGTGCGTTGCCTCGAAAATGGCGCAGTCGGCACCGATGTTGGAGCCGGGGGCCATGCCCAAACCACCCACGAGGCCGGCGCACAGGTCGCTCACGATGTCGCCGTACAGGTTGGGCAGCGCCAGGACATCGAAGTCGTTGGGGTTCTGGACCAGGCCCATGCAGGTGGCGTCGACAATCTTATCGTTGAACTCGATATCGGGATAGTTGGCGGCCACCTCGCGCGCAACGCGCAGGAACAGGCCGTCGGTCGCCTTCATGATGTTGGCCTTATGCACGGCCGTCACCTTTTTGCGGCCGCAGCGGCGGGCGTAATCAAAGGCGTACTCCACAATACGGCGGCTCTTGGCGATGGAGATGGGCTTGATTGAGATCGCGGAATCCGCGGCGAAGGTCTTCTGGCCCGAGCGCTCGACGAGCTGCGAGAGCTCCTCGACCTCGGCAGCGCCCTCATCGAACTCGATGCCGGCGTAGAGGTCCTCGGTGTTCTCACGCACGATGACCAGGTCGACGTCGCGGAAGCGCGAGCCGTCGCCCGGCTGCGACAGGCAGGGTCGCACGCAGGCGTACAGGTCAAAATGCTTGCGCAGGGCGACGTTAACGCTGCGGAAACCCGTGCCGACCGGCGTGGTGATGGGGCCCTTGATAGCAACCTTGGTCTCGGCGACCGCGTCGAGCACGTGCTGAGGCAGTGGCGTGCCAAACTCGTCCATGACGCCGGCACCGGCCTCTTGGACGTTCCAATTGATCTGGACACCGGTGGCCTCGACCACGCGGCGCATGGCCTGCGTAATCTCGGGACCGATACCGTCACCGGGAATCAGGACTACATCGTGCGCCATAATCTGTTACTCCTCGTCTTCGGCGGCCTCAGATTTTTTAACGCTAGCACGCTTCTTCTTTTTGGAGAGATCCAGGCCAAAACGTTTAACAAGCATTTCGCAAATCTCGCTCGAACGGGCCTTGAGATAGCTGCCCTTGCCGTTCTCGGCATCGAACTTAAGGCGCAGCGCAAGCTTCTCAGCGACCTCGGCGTCGATCTCGCCCTGGCCAAACTCGTACAGGCAACCGAGCATGTCGCGATACTCAAGGTCGCCGTGGTAGCACTGGATGGCCTCGTCCAGAATGGGCCAAGCCTCGCGCGAACGCTCGACGCTCGTGGCGCCCCACACGCACAGCAGGCGGAAGGCGGCATAGCGCAGCGTGGAGGAAATCTCGTCGAACAGCGCGGTCTCGGCGCCCTCAAAGGCATCGCCCAGCTGCTCGGGGCAGGTGGTGGCGAGCGCCGCTAAGGCATCGAGAGCCTCCCAGCGGGTATGAGCCTCGGGGCGGTCGAGCGCCTCGATCAGCGCGGGTACGCAGGGCACGACGCGCTGCGGATCGCGCTCGGCAAGCAGGTGCAGCACGCGGGCGGCAAACTGGCGGATGCGGCGCGTGGGGCAGCCGAGCTCCTGGACCAGGCGGTCGACGGCGTTCTCGTTTTCCTCTGCCAGCTGAAGCTGTGCCAGCTCCTCGTCGGTGAGCTGTTCGTCTTTGTTTTCTGCCATAGTTACCTCTTCTTACTATTTCTTAGCGTGCTTGCCAGCACCCTTGCTGTCATCGGTGACCGAGATGAGCTGTCGGTCGGCAGCGCCATTGCGACGCGCACGGCGGCGTTCCTCGGCATCGCCCGCGTCGGCGGCGGCGCGGTGTGCCTTGTTGACGTTAAAGACCTCGTCGTGCTTGCGCCATGGGCCGACGGACTCGCCAAAGCTCATCTTAAGGCCGGCGATAAAACCGCCGAGCCAGCCGATCGGCGCAAACTGCACCAGCGGGAACAGCGAGAACACCCAGGTCAGTAGGACGACTGCCGTCGCTCCTGCAAAGTTGGCAATCCAGTAGTCGCGCTTGGTGATGACGCGCTTTTCGCACGCCCACTGGCCGCACAAAAAGCCAATGTAGATCGCAAAAAGAAAGAGCGCCAGCGCTAGCACCACGAACGTCCAGCTCATGGGCGCTACTCCCCGTGATGGTGGCCGCAGCAGCACTCGTGGCCGTCGTCATGGCCGTGGCCGCCACAGCACTCGTGGTCCTCGCCATGGTGGTGGCCACAACCGCACTCGTGGTCGTCGCCATGCTCGCCGCAACCGCAGCCTTCCTCGTGAGCACCGTGCTCCTCGGGACGATACTGCGACCAGTCCAGACCGGCGGCGATGGCGTCGGCCTCCTCCTTATAGAGGACCGTGACGGCCTGGGTACCCAGCTTGGCGCCGCCGATGGCGTCGAGCATGTCGTAGAGCGTAAAGGCCACGTCGGCACCGGGCAGCGCGAGCTCGCGGTCATCGGCATAGGCGAGCGCCAAGCGCAGGTCCTTAATGAAGTGCTCGACCATAAAGCCGGGCTTGTAGTCGCCGTCGAGCGCCTTGGGCGCCAGGCTCTCCATGGCGCCGGACTTGCCGGTACCGCCCAGAATCATCTGACGGGTCTTCTCCAGGTCAAGGCCGCTCAGCTCGGCAAACGCCATGGCGTCTGCCATGCCGACCATGCAGGCACCCAGCGACACCTGGTTGGCGAGCTTGGCAGCCTGACCCTTGCCGGCGCCATCGAAGCAGCAAATATTTGCCGCAAAGGTGGAAAGGATATCGCGGACCGGGGCGATGTCGTTCTCGGTAGCGCCCACGATAGCCGTGAGCGTGCCGGCGATAGCTCCCGACTCGCCGCCGGTGACGGGGCAGTCAAACGCCATGCGACCGGAAACCTGGGCGGCCTCGGCAATGTCGCGCGCCAGCTCGGGCGAGCTCGTGGTGAGGTCGATCAGGACCGCGCCGGGCTTGGTGCACGCGAGCAGACCGTCGCCCGCCAGGTAGAGCTCCTCGACCTCGGAGGGATAACCCACCATGGTAAAGACAACGTCGGCGTTCGCCACAGCATCTGCCGGCGTATCGGCCCAGACGGCGCCGCGCTCAACGAGCGCTGCAGCCTTGGACTTGGTGCGGTTGTTGACCGTGACGGGATAGCCGGCGTCCAGAATGTGGCCGGCGATGGGGGCACCCATAATTCCGGTGCCGATAAATGTGACAGAGAGCTTGTTTGCCATGAAACCTTTCCTTTTGGGCTGGGTGTTATTACCAGGTTGAATACTCGGTGTCAGCGTTTGGGCTGTGAGTCGAGGGCGATTACGGACGCAGCGCTTGCCTACTGACCGCGCACGCGGCGGGCGATACGGTCGGAAAGCGACGCCTTGTCGGCGCGGTTCTTACCCCAAAACGCGCAGGCCACCATGCCGGGGCCCACGTGCGAGCCGATGGTGGGGCCCACGGAGCTGCGAATGATCGTGACGTCGGCGCAGCCCTCCTCCTTGCGGATGGCAGCTTCGAGCCAGTCGCCGTCCTTTTCGGCATCGGCCGTCATGATGGCGATGGGCATGGTGCGATCGGGCACGTAGTTCTCGCGGAACGACTTGAGGATGGACTTGAGCGCCTTCTTGCGGCCGCGGTTGACGCCGATCAG